>CASEDN010000023.1 GCA_949286645.1 uncultured bacterium | reverse complement strand
GAGAAACCTATTGAGTTAATTGTTAAAATAGATGAGACTATTCCTAAAGTATTATATGGAGATCATACAAGAGTAAAACAAGTTATTCTTAATATTTTAACTAATGCTGCAAAGTATACAAAAGAAGGTCATATTATATTTAAGGTTGATTCACTAATTAAAGGCGATATTTGTAGAATTATAGTATCAGTTGAAGATACAGGCATTGGCATAAAACGAGATAAGATTGATAAATTATTTGATAAGTTTGAACGTCTTGACGAAGATAGAAACACAACTATTGAAGGAACTGGACTTGGACTTGCAATTACTAAAAAGTTAGTACAACTTATGCATGGGCAATTAGTAGTTCAAAGTGTCTATGGTAAAGGAAGTAAATTCACTGTATCAATTGACCAAAAAATCGCTCCATCTGATGTAAAATTAGAAGATACGATGGAAGTAAGTAGAGAAGAACTTACTAAAGATGAGGATGTTATTGGTAAAAGTGTTCTTGTATTTGACGATAATAAATTAAATATTAAAGTTGCTACTAGACTTTTAGAAGAGTATGGAATAACAGTAGATAGTTGTGAAAGTGGTATAGATTGTTTAGAAAAAGTTAAATCTATTAAATATGATTTGATTTTTATGGATGATATGATGCCTAAAATGAGTGGTACAGAAACATTCCATAAATTGAAAGAAGATCCAAACTTTAATACTCCTGTTGTAGTACTTACTGCTAATGCTATTGCAGGTATGGAAGAGAAATATTTGAGTGAGGGATTTAATAGTTATCTTGCTAAACCTATTGAACGTAAAGCCCTTGACAGTATTATAAATAAGTATTTGAATAATGAATAAACTATGCTATACTTTAAGTATAGGAGGGTATTATTATGAGAGATGTAAATTTACTTATTAATAATGGTGTAAATGTTAAAAAAAGTTTAGAA
This sequence comes from uncultured bacterium, assembly GCA_949286645.1. Lineage (GTDB taxonomy): Bacteria > Bacillota_I > Bacilli_A > RF39 > UBA660 > Onthousia. The sequence goes on along the minus strand of CASEDN010000023.1, from coordinate 11,633 downwards.
TTATTTGGAGATATGGCGACTTATGATGATACATTGGGCGACTTCCTTCAAGACATTAATGAAAAAGAAACTAAGATTAAACAAACTAAAGAAACGGGAGATATGGCTAATTATGCTATTTTAGTTCATGGACTAAAAAGTGATGCTAAGTATTTTGGTTTTGATACTTTAGCTGAACTTGCTTATAATCACGAAATGGCAAGTAAAGAAAATAATATGTATTATGTAACTGAGCATTTTGATGAGTTGATAACAGAACTTGATAGAATTGTTCATATAGTAAAACAATATTTAGGACTTGAAGAGGTAGGAACTTCTACTACTTTTGTGGCTCCTAAAAAAGATAGGGCGCTTATTGTAGTTGATGATTCTGCAGTGATCAAAAATTTTGTAAGTAAAATTTTTAATAATCAGTTTGAAGTACTAATGGCAAATGATGGAAATGAAGCACTACAAATGATTGCCAATAATCAAGGTATAAAAATAGTAGGAATGCTACTTGATTTGAATATGCCTAACTTTAATGGCTTTCAAGTGCTAGAGTATTTTAGAAATAATAACTTGTTTGACTTAATTCCTGTTTCTATTATTACAGGTGTTGGTGATGATGAGTTAGTGGCTAAGGCTTTTAATTATCCAATAGTAGATGTTTTAAGAAAACCTTTTAATGAAAGAGATATTAAAGAAGTAGTAGAAAAAACAGTACAGTATGCTCATTAATAATGAGCTTACTTTATTTTAGGAGAGTTTATGATAAGAAAAGATAATAGCGTTTATGAAATAGAACTTGCTGATATAAAAGGTTTATTTAAAAAAAAGAGATAAATATTCTAATAAGGGAGACTTTGGTAAAGCAGGTATTTATGGAGGAAGTGTTGAATATTCTGGTGCTTTAAAGCTTGCTTATTTATCTTTGTCGTCCTTAAGAAGTGGATGTGGTATCAGTAGAGTTTTAGTTAGAAAAGAAGTACTACCTTTATTAGGACCTAATATATTAGAACAGACTTTATGTATATTACCTGATTATAATGATATTTTCTATACTAAGTTAAACGATTATATAAAAGACTTGGACTCTCTTGCTTTTGGTATGGGATTAGGTAGTGATGAATATTTAGAGGAAATATTAGAGTTTCTTATAAAAAACTATACTGGTAATTTAATAATAGATGCTGATGGATTAAATGCTTTATCTAGAATGAATTTAAACATTTTAAAAGGAAGACGTTGTAATATATTATTAACTCCTCATTTAAAAGAGTTTTCTAGACTTATTAATAAATCTATAGATGAGATACAAAAAGATACTTTAAACTTAGTTAAAGAATTTGCTAGTACATATAAAGTAACAATTCTCTTAAAAGGGCACACAACAACTATATCTGATGGTATTGATACTTACTTAGTTAAAACAGGTACTCCTGGTCTAGCAACTGCAGGAAGTGGAGATGTGTTATCTGGAATATTAGTAGGTGTTTTAGCATATCTTGACTTTAATCTTCTAACAGTTGCAGCAGGAGTTTTAATAAACGGTATAGCAGGATGTCTTGCAGAAGAAGACAATACTGATATATCTATGATAGCAAGTGATACTATTAACAATATAGGTAATGCTATTAGAGTAATTAGAGAGTGAGTATTATGGATGAAATATTTATTGCCGTTGAAGGCTTACTTGATTTAATAACTGAATTTATTTTGGATAGAGCTTTTGATAAAAAGAAAACTCTTAAAAAGAGATTGCCATATATAATATTTTACATTTTAATATTAAGTTTAATTATTGCTTGTTTACTGATAGGAGGTATTTATATAGTCAAAGAAAATAATCTAATAGGTATTATTTTATTAGCATTTGCTGTAATTTTTATTGCTCTATTAGTTTATCCATTTATAAAGTATAAATAACTTTTGAACATAATAAAAGGGACTGTTGGGAAATTAAGTAATTGATTTCCCAACAGCTTTTTTCTTGAAGATTCGCCCTTAGTAGCCTGTACATAACAGAAACCTCTATAGCTTTTCATTGTAACTACTTTATATTAATAATATTTTAAAAACAAAATAAGTGGTAAATGAGTGGTAAATAAAGTAAAACATAATAAAACCCTTGCTTGGCAAGGGTTAAATTCATAATGGTGTCCACGACGTGATTCGAACACGTGACCGATCGCTTAGAAGGCGATTGCTCTATCCAGCTGAGCTACGCGGACAAATAAGACATTAATAATATATAACAAACTTTAGTCTTTTTCAAGTCTTTTTTGATAATTTACATGATATTTTGTAAATATTTCTCTTTTCATTGACTAAAAACCTTTAAAAGTTTTACAATATTTAAAAAGAGGTGTTTTATATGTATCAAAAATATTATCGTAGGCATGTTATTAAAAGTGCCATTATTATTTTATTTTTATTTTCTTTTGCGATTATTGCAACTTACTTTATTTATAATAACTTTTCTAATAAAAGAGAACGTGATATAGATACTGGTAATATGGAGGTTGTTTTTCATAGTAAAGATGGTAATAAAATAAATTTAACAAGCTTTATTCCTGTAAGTGATGCAGTGGGCTTAAGTTCAACAGAATATGACTTTACAGTAAAAAATAGCACTGCTAATAGTGTTAAATATAAAATTGTATTAGAACCTAATACTAAGATAATAAGTAAAGATGATTGTTCTAATAATATTATTCCATCGGAACTGTTAAAACTTAGTTTAAGAGTGGATCATCAGGCTCCTGTTGCTAAGATATTAAGTGAATATCAAGATAATATCTTATATGAAGATACTTTAGATGCAAATAGTGAGGAAGATTATTCTATTAGAGTTTGGGCTATTAATAGTAACTTTGTTATAGATAAAGATAGTCATTATCATGGAATTATTAAAGTTATAGAAGAGGGGTAAAGATAATGAAGATGAATAATAAGGGGTTTGCAATATCAACAATATTATATAGTCTATTAGTTATGGCTACGCTAATACTATTTTTACTAGTTGGCAATTTAAGCTTCGAAAGAAATACTACAGATGATTTTGTTGATAATATAGAAAAAGAGTTGAACAGTTTTTATGAGACTTCAGAAGTTAATAATACTTTACTTTCAGATGCTTTGCTTTCTAACCTCAATGAAAATAATTATTATAATGATGGGACTGATACTTTTATAACGGGAAAAGACCCTAATAATTATATTTTATACACTGGAAAAGTATGGAGAGCAGTTTTAATTAATAATACTAGTAAAACAGTAAAGATTATAACACAGGATAACGTTAATACAATGATTTTTAGTGCGGTAGGTGATAATAATTTTGATAATAGTGATATAAAAACTTGGTTAAATGATACTAGTTCTTCTGGTTTTTTAGGAAGTTTAACTAAGTATCAAAATTTTATTGTTACACATAATACTTGGTATATAGATATATCTTTAGATAACGCAAGACCGGAAGGTACTAGTGTTACTAGTGATGTTGGCTTGTTAAATAATTATGAATTTGCTAGTAGTTTCAAAGATGCTGGAACCGAAAACTCTTATTTGTTAAATAATTCTGAATGGTGGACTCTAACAAGGTCTACTAATGGTTCTGGTATATTTACTGTTGGTATTAATGGTGATATAGTAGATAATAGTTCTACAAATAATTATGGTGTAAGACCTGTTATAAATTTAAAATCCGATGTTAAAATAACAAATGGCGATGGTAGTGCTTCTAATCCGTATATATTAAATGAGAATTTGTAGTATTTATTTAAACAAAGAATAGTTGAAAAAAAGTTAGCAAAAAGAGTTGACAAGTGCTAACTTTTTACATATAATGATATTAGCAGTGGAAAAATAAGAATGCTAAAATTGATATTTAACCAGTGCCTAGGAGGTAGTTATGCTTAGTGATAGACAAAAGAAAATATTGAAATTAATTGTTGAGTCTTATATTAGACAAGCTAAGCCTGTTAGTAGTAATCAACTTTGTAAGATTTTAAAGTGTTCCAGTGCTACTGTTAGAAGCGAAATGGCTAGTCTTGAAGATTTAGGCTATTTAGAGAAGACTCATACTTCTAGTGGTAGGGTTCCTAGTGAAGAAGGATACCGTTACTATGTAGATAACTTAATGGAAGCGAAGAAGATGAATGGAGAAGAAATGTTAAAGTTACAGATTATTTTCCATAATCAATCATTAGAGTTAAGTGATTGTATCAATAAAAGTTTACAAGTTATTTCTGATATGACTTCTTATACGGCTGTAGTCTTAGGTAAGGCAAGTCATGAGAACTTACTTAAAGAAGTTAGAGTTGTACCACTTGATGCTAACCATTTAATAGTAATAGTAGTTACTGATAAAGGTAAAGTAGAACATAAAAATATTACCTTAGATAATGTTAGTGCTGAAGATATTAAAAAGACAGTAGAACTTATCAATAACTTAATAGTAGGTACACCTATTGATGAAGTAAGTACTAAGTTAGAGTTTGAGATTAAACCTATTATCTCTAAGTATGTAGATCAACATCAACAATTATATAATGCTATTTATAATGTCTTTAATGATATTACTAATACTGATATTAATGTTGTAGGTAGAACTAAGTTCTTAGAACAACCTGAGTTTGATAATGTTGATAAGATTAGAGACTTGTTTAAGAAACTTGATGATAAGGAAATACTAGGGGAGATTAAGAAAGATGACTCTAATAATATTGAAGTCTATATAGGTAGTGAGAATAAACTTGATGATGATGTAACAGTTATTAAGACTAACTTTAAGACTGATAGTGAAGAAGGAACACTTGCTATCATAGGACCTAAGAGAATGGAATATGATAGAGTTGTTAGTATTTTAGAATACTTAAAAGAAAATATAGAAAGGTAGTGAATAGATGGAGACTAAGGAAGAAGTAAAAGATACTCTTGCTAAAAATGAGTGTAATTGTAAGGATAAAGATAAATCTTGTGAATGCAAAGATAAGTCTAAGAAAAAAGATAAACATCATGAAGAGATCAAAAAGTTAAAAGAAGAACTTGCTAGTAAAGATAAAGAAATAAGTGAGTTAAATGATAAAAATAGATATCATCAAGCAGAACTTATTAATTATCGTAAAAGAAAAGAAGAAGAAGTTACTAATAGATTAAAATATGCTAATCAGGATTTGATTAGTGAACTTATTTTAATATTAGATAACTTTGAGCGTGCTATTAGACTTGATGATAATGATTTAAGTGATGAGTTATCTAAATTCTTAAAAGGATTTAAGATGATGTATGCTAGCTTTGATGATGTTTTGAAGAAATATGGTTTAGAAGAAATAGAAGCAGAACATAAAGAGTTTGATTCTAATACTATGGATGCTTTAATGACTGATAATGATAAAGACTTTAAAGATGGAGAAGTTCTTGAAGTATTGCTTAAAGGTTATCGTCTTAAGGATAGAATTATTAGACCTGCTTCTGTTAGAGTAAATAAACTAGAAGAAGAAAATAATGATAATAAAGATAATAATGAAGAAGGAGAGGATATAAATGAGTAAAATAATTGGTATTGATTTAGGTACAACTAATAGTTGTGTCTGTGTATTAGAGGCTGGTGAGCCTAAAGTTATTCCTAATGCGGAAGGAGATAGAACTACACCATCAGTAGTTGCATTTAATAAAGATGGAGATAGAATAGTAGGAGCTGCTGCTAAAAGACAAGCGATTACTAATCCAAATACTATTTCATCTATTAAGAGATTAATGGGTACTGATAAAAAGGTTGAAGCTAATGGTAAGAAATATAGTCCTGAAGAAGTTTCTGCTATGATTTTAGGTAATCTTAAAGAATCTGCTGAAAATTATCTAGGAGAACCTGTTACAAAAGCAGTTATTACTGTTCCAGCATACTTTAATGATGCCCAAAGACAAGCTACTAAGAATGCTGGTAAGATTGCAGGACTTGATGTTGAACGTATTATCAATGAACCAACTGCTGCAGCTTTAGCGTATGGACTTGATAAACAAGATAAGAATCAAACAATCTTAGTATATGACCTTGGTGGTGGTACATTCGATGTATCTATTCTTGACCTTGGTGATGGTGTTGTAGAAGTTAGATCAACTAGTGGTAATAACCATTTAGGTGGAGATGACTTTGATAAGAGAATTATTGATTATCTTGTTGAAAGCTTTAAGAAAGAAAATGGTGTTGATCTTACTAAAGATAAAATGGCTATGCAACGTCTAAAAGAGATTGCTGAAAAAGCTAAGAAAGATTTATCAGGTATGACAAGTACACAAGTTTCTGCACCATTTATTTCTCAAGGAGCAGATGGTCCACTTCACTTAGATATGACCTTAACTCGTGCTAAATTTGAAAGCTTAATTAGTGATTTAGTAGATTCTACATTAGAGCCAGTTAGAAATGCCTTAAGAGATGCAGATATGAAAGCTAAAGACTTAGATAAAGTAATCTTTGTTGGAGGTTCTACTAGAGTTCCTCTTGTATATGAAACAGTTAAGAAAGAACTTGGTATGGAGCCATCTCGTGAAGTTAACCCTGATGAAGTAGTTGCTATGGGTGCTGCTATTCAAGGTGGTGTCTTAACAGGTGATGTTAATGATATCGTTTTACTTGATGTTACACCATTATCACTTGGTATTGAAACACTAGGTGGAGTTATGACTGTATTAATTCCTAGAAATACTACTATTCCAACAAGTAAATCAGAAGTGTTCTCAACTGCTGCAGATAATCAACCTGCTGTTGATGTACACGTATTACAAGGTGAAAGAAGTATGGCTGCTGATAATAAAACACTTGGTAGATTCCAACTTACTAATATTCCACCTGCACCACGTGGTGTTCCACAAATTGAAGTTAAATTTGATATAGATGCTAATGGTATTGTTAATGTTACGGCCAAAGATTTAGGTACTAATAAAGAACAATCTATTACAATTACATCATCTACAAATTTATCTGATGAAGAGATTGAAAAGATGAGAAAAGAAGCTGAAGAAAATAAAGAAGCTGATAAAAAACGTAAAGAAGAAGCAGATCTTAAGAATGAAGCTGAACAACTTGTATTTCAAACTGAGAAATCACTTAAAGATTTAGGAGATAAAGTTGAAAGAGGCGAAAAAGAAGAAGCAGAAGACTTAATTAAAGACTTAAGAGAAGCTTTATCTAAGAATGACTTAGATGATATTAAAGCTAAGAAAGATAAACTACAAGAGAAAGCTATGGCACTTGCTACTAAAGTTTATGAGAATGTTCAAAAAGAAAATCAAGCAAATGCTAACAATAGTGAAGATACATCAGATAAAAAAGACGATGTAAAAGATGCAGACTTTGAAGAGAAGTAGAAAAATTAAAAGTTCTAGGTAACTAGAACTTTTATCTGATAAAGATAAGAGAAAGGGCTAAATATGAAAGAATATAAGAATAGAGATGAAGTAGAAGAAGAGTACAAATGGGATTTAAGCGAGTTTTTTGAAAGTAATGAAGCATTTTTTAAAGCAAGTGAAGAAGTAGATAGTAAAATAGATATCTTTAATGATTATAGAGGTTGTACCAAAGATGGTAATAAACTTTATGAATATTTAATTAAGCTAAAAGAAGTTGAAACCATTATTGAGAAGATGGATGCTTATGCTTGGTTAAAGAATGATGAAGAGTTAGGTAAAAAAGAAAATCTTGAGATGCTTTCTAAAAGTAAAGATGCTGTTGCAAAAATTAATAATGTCAATAGTTTCTTTGAACCAGAACTTTTAAAACTATCTAAAGATGAATTTGAAAACTTATTTAGGGAAAATAGTAAGTTAGAAGAGTATAGAGCACTTCTATTAGATATTTATAGAAATAAAGAACATACTTTAAATGAAAGTGAAGAGAAAATAGTTAATTCCTTAGTGATGGCTACTAATAACTTTTCTGATATGTCATCTACTTTACTTAATATGGAACATGATTATGGTAAAGTAACTCTTGCAGATGGTAAGAAAGTAACTCTATCTACAACTAATTCTAGATTCTTAAAGTCAAATGATAATAGAGAAACTAGAAAAGAAGCAGATACAAAACTATTAAAGAAAGGTTTAGAGTATGGGAGTACTTCTGCAGAACTATTAAATAGTTATGTTAAGTTAGAAGATACTCTTGCAAATATATATCACTTTAATGATAGTTTTGAAGCACGTCTTTTCGAAGATAATCTTAATAAAAATATCTTTGATGTTTTATCTAAAACAACAAGAAGTGGGGTTAATACTTTACAAAGATACTTTAAATTAAGAAAGAAAATACTTAATCTTGATACTTTATATAATTATGATTTAGGTGCTAAACTAAGTCACTTTAAGAAAGAATATAGTATTAAGGAAGGTATTAAAACAGTAAGAGAAGCGCTAAAACCATTAGGAGAAGAATACCTTAATAAATATGATAAACTTATTAAAAATCGTAATATTGATTTTTGTGGGTATCCTGGTAAATGTAGTGGTGGTTATAACTTAAGTATTCCTTCGTGTGATTCACGTATTCTTATGAGTTATCATTATGATTTAGAGTCTTTATCTACTATCGCTCATGAAGCAGGACATCATATTAATTATCAGTTCATTAGAGAGAATAATCCTCTACAGTATTGCCATAATGCAATAATAATGGGAGAAGTTGCATCTTTAACTAATGAATTCTTACTATCAAATTATATCTTTAATAATGCTAAAGATAAGGAAGAAAAAGTTCTTGCCCTTGAGAATTCTCTAAATGTAATCACTAGTAATTTGTATGATGCAGTTAGACTAGGAGATATGGAAAGATTAATGCATGATAAAGTTCATGATGGTGGAGCCTTAACAAAAGAATTTATGAATGAAATATCAGAAGAGTCTTTAAAATATTATTATGGTGATACTGTTAAGTTAAGTCCTTATGCTAAAGGAAGTTGGATATTTAGAAGTCATTATTATAGTAATTTTTACCTTTATAATTATGCTATTTGTGTAAGTGTTGCATCATACTTTGCATCAAAAATTACTGATGGTGATAAAGAGACTTTAGATAAATATTTAGAATTCTTAAAGTTTGGCTCTGATATTTATCCTCTTGATGCTTTTAAAAAGTTAGGAATATCTTTAGAAGATGAAAATGTGTATAAAAATGCTATTTTATATTTTGATAAATTAATTTCTATGTTAGAAAGTCTATATTAGAAGGAAGGTGTAGTATATGGCAACTAAAAGAGACTATTATGAGGTGTTAGGTGTATCTAAAAGTGCTACTAAAGACGAGATAAAAAGTGCCTTTAGAAAGCTTGCTAAGAAATATCATCCTGATATAAGTAAAGAAGAAAATGCTGAAGAGAAGTTTAAAGAAGTTCAAGAAGCATATTCTGTTCTTTCTGATGATAATAAACGTCGTCAGTATGATCAATTTGGTCATGCTGGTGTAGGAGGAAATGCTGGTTCTGGCTTTGGCGGCTTTAATGGAGCAGGATTTGGTTTTGATGCAAGTGATTTAGGCGATATCTTTGATGACTTATTTGGCGGTGGCTTTGGTTTTGGAGGTTCTAGTAGAAGTCGTGGAGGTAGTAGAGCAAGACGTGGTAGTGACGTGTTAATGCAAGCAGAACTTACCTTTGAAGAAGCTATCTATGGCTGTGAGAAAGATTTTGACTTAGATGTTGTAACAGAATGTGATAAATGTGACGGTAAAGGTGGTTTTGGAGAAGAGACTTGTTCTAGATGTCATGGTAGTGGTACTATTACTAGTGAACAAAGAACAATACTTGGTTCATTTATGACTAAAACAACCTGTCCTGAGTGTAATGGTAAAGGTAAAACATATAAAGAGACCTGTAGTAAATGTCGTGGTAAAGGACAAGTTAAATCTCATAAGACTATCACTGTAAATGTTCCTAGTGGAATAGATAATGGTGAAAGACTAAGAGTACCTGGTAGAGGCCATGCTGGAGAAAATGGTGGTGCCTCAGGTGATTTATATCTAGAATTTCATATTAAAGAACATAAATATTATGAGCGAGATGGTCTTGATATTTATCTAGAAGTACCTATTAATATGGCAGAAGCAGTACTTGGTTGTAAAAAAGAAATACCTACAATCTATGGTAATGTTAAATTAACTATACCAGGAGGTACTGATAGTGGAGATAAACAAAGGCTTAAAGGTAAAGGTATAAAAGATTCTACTAGTAGAAGAGTAGGAGATATGTATGTTATCTTTAAAGTAATTACTCCTAAGAAGCTAGCACGAGACCAGAAAAAACTATTCGAGTCTCTTGCTAAAACAGATTTAGATGATAGTGAAATAGATAAATTTAATAAATTTACTAAGAAGAATGATTAAGTGTTTATTGATATAAAAAAGAAAGTTGCAAGTTTTTGTAACTTTCTTTTTGCTGTATGAAAATTTTTCTTATATATACATCTTATCATATAAGTATCAAAAATGCAATTAATTCTGTTACTTTACCATTAATTAAAATTATGATAAAATAAACGTACTTGGGGGGGATCTTTATGAGTATTTGGAAAGAAGAAAACTTTGAAGATAAAATATATGATGAAGTAGAGAATTTCTTTACTATCCATGAGCTTAAAGAAGAGGATGAGACTCTTGCTTTAGATATTATAGATACTTTAAGAGATAAGAATATATTATTAGTAGAAAAAGGCGATAGTATTTATGGCTATTTAATACCATTATTATATGCGAGTAAAGATAAAGAAAATTTTAAAGGCTTTATTATTTCAACTGCTACCATTTCGCTACAAAACAAATTAAAAGAAGAAATAGATAAACTTTCTAAATTAATAGATGTAGATATTCCAGTTACCATCACTAAAGGACATGTTAATTATGTTTGTATGAAAAGATTAGAGAAATATCTTAGAAGTCATCAAGAAAATAAGACATTAAATGAAATAAGTAAAAAAATAGGAAAGGAAATGATTGATAAAAAAGATTATCCCAGTATTTCTAATGAGATTTGGACTAATATTAATATAAATGGAGAAAGTTGTAAGAAGTGTCTATATAAAGATGAATGTAAATACTATTTAAATAGAAAAAGTTGGCCTAATGCTAGTTATGTAATATGTACACATGAATTATTAGTAGCATCTTTAAAAAGAAAAGATAATCCAATGTTTAAAGATCCATCCATTCTAATAGTAGATGAAGCATCTATTCTAAAAGAGAAAGTTAGTAACTCTTATGAAGGTTATATAACTAAAAATATGTTAAAGTCTATAATTAATGAAATAAGTTATATTATTGGAGATAAAGAGCTAGGAGAAGAAATTGTTAATATAATTGAAACCTTTTATGATAAACTTGGTACTCTTATTAAAAGTAAATATATGAGTGGGGATAATAATTATAAAATATATAGTAAAGAAGTGATTAATACTTTAAAAGAAGATATTTTATTACTGTTTAATAGTTTAAGTAATTTTAGAAAAGAGTTAGGGGTTTATCAAAAGAGTGATGATTTAACATATTTAAAAAAGCTATTAAAAAAATATACTAATATTTTATATGATATGATTGGTAAGGGAAGTAAACATATATATTATTTCCATTTTCAGCCTAATAGTAAAAATTCTATATCTATAAAGTATGG
>CASEDN010000022.1 GCA_949286645.1 uncultured bacterium | reverse complement strand
TACTGCTTATTGAAAAATCAAAATACTCTCCTTCTTTTAATCTCTTTTTTCCCGCTTCATCTACTGTTGGTAATGCTCCTGCTAAATTTATAACATTGTCGCTTTCTTCATAACTCATTGTAACAGAACCTGTTGTTATACTATTTAACTTTTCTCCTGTTCTACTATAGTTAAATGCTGCATAACTTACTCCTACTATCGCTATTATCATTATTATTAACACTATTAATAATATTACTGCATTTCCTTTTTTCTTCATAAAAAATCGCCTCACTTATAATAACCACAAAAATCTCATCTGTGCAAATATATAAATACACAATATCTTATCTATTAAAATATTAACATATAAATTCATTTATATCAATGTTTAAATTTAAGTTCTCGCCCCCAAAATGCTCTTATATTATTATTAAAATTATTCATATATAAAAAATTAATTAATTTAGCAAACTGCTTTAATAATAAAATACACTTACATAAACATCTACGTTATCAGTATAATAATATTCTCCTCAAAATAGGTGTAGAAAAGTAGCATTTATCATAGTTCTCCTCCATAATAAAAGTTAAATCTTCTACTCTATTATTTGAATTACTTAGTATTACTATAAACTATTTCTACTATATGGTCCTGTTATTAGAGCATACCCCTTCCCCATCTATTTTCAACCTATAACTTAAGTTACCCATTACTATTTTCTTTAAACACAAAAAGAATAGAATACTATTACTCTATTCTTCTTATAATACCTGTGCTTTTAATTTACTCAATATTTTACTTTCTTTCCTACTTACCTGTACTTGACTCATTCCAAGAGACTCAGCAGTTTCTTTTTGGGTCATATCTTGATAGTATCTCGAAGTAATAATTTCTCTTTCACTTTCTTCAAGACCATTAATCGCTTCTTTTAAATCTAATACTCCTACATCATAACCTTTTTCAATAAGAGCGATTTTATTATATAAATTATAGTCATCATCTAAATAACTATTATCTAGACTATAAGGAGTAGTAACAGCATTAATAACACTTACTATTTTTTCTTCAGACTCTCCTAACATATAAGAAATTTCAAAAGTAGTGGGTTCTCTTCCTAAGTTTTGAGATAAGTATTCTCTTGTTTCTTTAATCTCTTTACTTAACTTATAAGTATCACTCGAGACATGAATCTGATAGTCATTATTTATAGCTTTTAAGACCTCTCCTTTTATCCACAAATAAGCATAATCTGTAAAGCTTGTCTCCCTTTTTGCATCATACTTTTGTAATGCAGTTTGTAATCCTAACATTCCTGCTTGAAACAAATCATCATAATCACTTCTAAAGTTATACTTACTAGTAATATTTCTAACTAAACCAATATACTTTAAAGCTTCTTCTGTCATAGTATCTATCCTTTCTTGTCTTAAGAATAAATAAAATTTACTTAATTAACAAGGCTTTCGACAGAAATAGTTATTAATTTCAACCTACAAAATTCGCAAAGATTAAAGTCTTAAATAAAATACCAAATATTTCTCTTGTAAGAGACTTAGTTTTACCTTTATGAACTTTACTTTTAGAATAATCATTGCAATTAAAAATAATATCTATATTTTCTTTAAAGTCTTGATACTTAATAGTTAAAATAGTTTTAGAACAAGTATTAGAATAATTAAACTCTAACTTACTAAGAGGAATAGTACTTTCCTTTATTACTTTAGATAAATCTAAGTAATTAAAGAGTTTTATATCATCATATACTTCTATTGTCTCTTTTCTATATAGATAATACTTATTAATAGTATCTACTACTCTATAACCATTATGAACTGAAGTATCAGTTATACTATCATTTTTATAACACTTATAATACTTCTTACGATAACGATATAACTTTTCTTTAGAAATAACTTTTATGTAATATTTATCATTTATATTAGATTTATTTAAGACTTTATTATCATAAAGAGTTTTAGTTAAATGATTTATTAACTTAAGTTTTATCTTACTATAGCCTTTTTTAGTTATAGTTATTTTATCATTAATATAATTAGAGTTTTCTATTATAAAACTTCCTTTTCTATCTCCTTGATTTAAAAAACATATTACTTCTAACTCTAAAAACTCAGGGCTATATTTTTTAGATAACTTAATATTGTAGTTATTACCTTCATAAATAGTTTTATCTTTATACTTTAAAGTTATCTTTGTAATTAAAAGATTATCTATATTACTAATAGTTAAGTTATCTATTTTCTTTAAATCTTTATAATAATAGATAGTTTTAATATCTTCATCTAGTCTTTTATCATTAAGTTTTTCTTTACTATAGTTAGTATATTCTCCATAAGTTACTTCATTACTTTTAAGAGGATATTCAAGATTACATTTTTCTAAATATTTAAACTCTTTATCTATCTTTTCCTGTTTATAATAAGTAACTTTCTCTATTTTCTCATTATCACTAACTTGATAATTAGCATTAACTTCTCCTACCTTTAGATAAGGAGTAACAATAGTCTTTGCCGAGACATTATTCCACAAAAAAAATAATAATAGTATTAAGAGTATCTTCATAATTAGTACCTCCTACTATTATTATTTACTATTTCTAATCTTTTGCTTTAAAAATTAAGGTAAAGATAAAGGTAAAGATAATCGCTGCAGTTATTCCGGCGGCAGTAAGATCAAAGACGCCCATTAACAAACCTATTATGCCATGAGATTCAGCGGCAAGTAAGGCTCCATGAATTAGAGAGTGACCAAAGCTTGTAATAGGAAGTAAGGCTCCTCC
>CASEDN010000021.1 GCA_949286645.1 uncultured bacterium | reverse complement strand
TAATTAAACAAGAAGAAATACCTCTAATTACAGGAGAAGATAAAGCAGGATATATGCCTTTTGGTGTAAGTCCCTATTATAATGATTTTCCAGTTTATTTAGATGTTAATAATTTCTTTAGTAATCACTTTGCCATATTTGGTAACAGTGGTAGTGGTAAAAGTTGTGGTATCTCTAGAATCATGCAAAACATGTTTGAAGATGAAAGATTATTCCCATATAAATCAAATATCTTACTATTTGATTCATCTGGAGAGTATTACAATGCTTTTAAAGACTTAAATAAAATAAATCCTAATTACAACTATCGTTTCATTACTACCAATGAAGTTGAAGGTAAAGGAGAGCCTTTACGTCTACCAATTTTCTTACTTAATGAAAATGATTTAACTCTTCTTTTACAAGCGACAGAACACTCTCAATTACCAATTATTGAAAGAATGTTAAAATTAGCACGTATTTTTGCAAGTAATGGAGTAGATGCTAATAAATATAAGAATCACTTAATTGCAAAAGCAATTATGACTATACTTTATACTAATCAAACTGCACCTAATAAAAGAAATGATGTTTTCTCAATCCTTAATAGTTGTTCTACAGACCAGTTTAATTTAGAAGCACCAGTTCAAGGAATAGGTTATGTTAGAAAGTTTAGAGAATGTTTCTTAATAGATAATCATGGACAATTTTCTGAAAGTGTTTTATTAACAGAGTATGTCTCTAGTTTTATAAATGATGATTATGATAATTTTGAACCTCGTAAAGATTGCTATTATACTCTAGAGGATTTAGAGAAAGCATTAAACTTTACATTAATCAGTGAAGGATGGTTACGTAATGAAAATACTTATGGAGATTCAGTAACATTAAAAGTAAGACTTCATTCGCTAATTACTTCAAGTAATTCTAATTTCTTTAAATGGGAAAAAGGTACCTATATTTCACTTGAAAGTTACTTATCAGATTTAATGATTAGTAATGGTAAGAAATATCAATTAGTAAATATTAACTTAGATGATGTAGATGATGACTTTGCTAAAGTAATAACAAAGATTTATTCAAGACTTTTATTTGAATTTACTAAAGGATTAAAAGCTAGAGCAAGTATACCATTCCATATCTTTGTAGAAGAAGCTCATAGATATATTCAGAATGATACTGATAGATTCTTAATAGGTTATAATATCTTTGAACGTATCGCTAAGGAAGGACGTAAGTATGGACTTATCCTAGGATTAATTACCCAAAGGCCAGTAGAAATGTCTGATACCGTTATCTCACAGTGTTCTAATTTCTTAATCTTTAAGATGAACCATCCAACAGATGTAGAATACATTAAGAAAATGGTTCCTAATATTTCTGATGAAATAGTAGAAAAACAAAAGAGTCTACAATCAGGAACATGCCTTGGATTTGGTAGTGCCTTTAAGATACCTTTAATAGTTAAGTTAAAGATGCCTAATCCAATGCCAATGAGTGGTAACTGCGATGTTGTTAAAATTTGGAATGGACATAGTAATGGGCAAGTCCAAAATAATCAAGTAAACGATGCCCCTCAACAACCAACAAATAATTCTGTTAATGGTGTTAATGCTATTAATCAAATAAATAATATTACAAACAATGTATCAAATGAAAGAGTAGAAAGTAATGCCCCAGTAAATGAATCACCTCTACGAGAACCTACTAATATAGGAATACTAGGACCTAATCCAAACGATTTTGGAATACCAAAACAAGATGTAACACCAATAAATAATATACCAGGAATGCCTAAAGAAGAGGAATATGAAACTACATTCAATATAGGAATAGAAGAACCTAATAATATTAGTAATCCTAGTTTAGATATTTTAAATAATAGAGAAACACAACCAACAATGACTAATAGTCCTATTCCAGAAATCAATATCAATAATAATGAAACTTTATAGAAGCACTTTATTGTAAAAGTGCTTTTTCTTTGTTATAATTTATAATAGAAAGAAGGGTTGATAGTTATGAACTTTAAATCATTATTAAAAAATGAACATTTACTAGCTATCCTTCATAATGTCTTAATGAATGAAACTACCAAAAATAATACTTTTAATTCTTCTATAAAAGAAGAAAGTTACAGTTATAACCAATATTCATTATTAGTAACAATGGACATAGTAATTAAATATCAAATTATAATTAATGATGAGTCTTATAATACATACTTTTTAAATAAACTAGATTTTATTACTAATAATTATAATAATCATAAAGACTTGATTATTAAAGGTAACTCTTTACTAATAGATTTAGTATCTAAAAAATTAAATATAACTACTATAGAAAATCACGATAAAAAACAAATACTTAAATATATATATGATAAATATTTTGTTAATGGTTACTGCTTCCATAGCTTTCCTTCTATCTTTAAAAGAAAAACAGAAGAAGAAGGACTTACTGGGGATATAGATATTAAAGAGTTAAATGATTTAAAGAAAGTAGATTATATCTTTTCAAATCACAACTATAAAAATATTATATCAAGAAACTTGAAAGAAAAGAGTAGAGCAATATATATTACAGATTCACCTGCTATGGCCTATTACTATGCCTTTAGGAGCCCAGAATATATGGCTGAATTAACTTCTCTTAGCAAATATTATAATTATCTTAAAGAGTATGATAAAAATGCTTTTTATGAAAAGGACTATTATAAATGTAAAAGTAATTTAACATCTTTGTGTAAACACGTTAATATGACTACTAAAGAAGAAACAGCTGTCTTAAAAACATTTGATAAAAGATGGCACAGTCTAAAACTGTCAGAATCCCTTCCTTGTATTGCCTTTATTAAAAGAAGGGATTTAGCGAAAAACTCTCTATCTAATATTGAAGATATTATTAATAGTGTAGATACTACAAGTTTAAATATATTAGTATCTAAAATTACTGATAGTAAATATCCTATCGTTAGAAGATATAGTGATATTAATTCTTTAAATTTAACAGTTATTACTATGCCTAGTTATAGAGAAATAAAAAATAATGCGTTCATATCAAAAGATAAACCTAAAGTATCATTAAGAACTAATATTAGAAAAGATTATCAAGAGGATAAGAAATTTAATTTTAACTATAAAAAAGTTTATAATTATGGTAATGCTAATGTACTAGCATTAACAGGACTTCTTCTAATAACGTTAGGTTTAACTTTAAGTATTATTATTAATGTATTAGGAGGTTAACATGAAAGATATAAGAATTGTATTTATGGGTACACCAGACTTTGCAGTACCAATTTTTAAGTCCCTTGCCGAAAATTATAATGTAGTGGCAGTAGTAACTCAACCAGATAAAAAAGTAGGAAGAAAACAAATATTAACACCAACACCAGTAAAAGAAGCTAGTGCACTATATAATATACCTGTATTACAACCAGTAAAAATAAGAGATGAATATGAGGAAGTATTAAAGTATGAACCAGATATGATAGTAACATGTGCTTATGGACAAATATTACCTAAAGAACTACTTGATTATCCTAAATATAAATGTATCAATGTTCATGCTTCCCTTTTACCTAAACTAAGAGGAGGTGCCCCTATTCATCATGCAATTATGGATGGTTATGATAAAACAGGTATAACTATTATGTATATGGACGTTAAAATGGATGCAGGAGATATTATTAGCGAGGTTGAAACTGCTATAACTAAAGAAGATACTTTAGGTTCACTTCATGATAGATTAACTGAAATGGGTAAAGATTTACTATTAGAAACATTACCTAATATAATTAGCGGTAATATTAAACCTATTAAACAAGATGAAAGTGAAGTTACTT
>CASEDN010000020.1 GCA_949286645.1 uncultured bacterium | reverse complement strand
TAATTCCATTATTCTTTTTTCATCTTTTATTTTATTCATACTTATCACCTAAAACGAGTATATAGCAACGTAACGTAGTAGTCAATAGACTACAATTAAAATATTAAAAAGAAAATAAATTTTTTCATGAGATGCCAAACTTATATGTCTAATTATACTATTTTCAATACTTTAATATACATTTATTTTTAACTAAGCCTGTGTCATTAAAAAAATATAAATTATTAACAAAAATTAATGAAACTAAAAAACTTATATAAACACCAAAGGAGTCGAAATCGACTCCTTTTAAAGTTGTACTATTCTTTAATTATTCTCTTACTACAATAATAAGTAATTAATAAATATCCTCCATAAATTACTACAAGAAGTAAGGCTGTTAGAACTATTGCAAGTAACAAGCTTTCATTACCAAATGTTTCTAAGATATAATTACAAAACATAATACCAAAGATAGAATGGATAATTGCAATTACAAGAGGTGCTAAGAAGAATATTGCTATCTGTCTAAACAAAGCTTTATTAATTAACTTTTCATCTGCCCCTATTTTTCTTAACATCTTAAATCTTTCTTTATTTTCAGTCGCTTCACTTAACTCTTTTAAAGCAAGTATCGCAGCACTACTTATTAAAAAGATTACACCAAGATATAGACCAATAAAGGTTACTAAAGCACCAAGACCTACACTGCCTTCATATATAGAAAGTCTTGTACTAGCTTCTATTGTTGAACCAATATTTGTAAGAGCATCACTTTTACTAATCAAAATGTCTTCTATTTCTTGTTTTTCCTCTTCTGTATCAGCTTTATAATTAGCATACATATATTCATCTTCCACTGTTAAATTACTAACAGCATCATCTGGTACAATAAAGACACCAGCATTAATATGACTATTAGATATTACTAAAAAACCATCTTTACATTTATCATACTTAGGATAATAAGTCTTACCATCAATAATAATAGGAGTATTTAATCCTAAGGCAGCATTTCTAACACTTACCATATTATCATAATCTGCAATTACTAGATATTCATCAGAGTCTAAAGTATAAGTATCAAGTCCTAGTAGTTTGGCAACTTTATTATAGTCACTAACAGTAACAATCTCTTCTATTGCATCATATGTCATAAATGGATATTTTTCTTTCATATAACTATAAGTACTACCTAGAGTATCTTTTAAAGTAAGATTAGGCGTTGTATAAGTATTAATACCTACTATATCTTTATAATAATCATTTATATTAAATCCTACACTATTTAAATCATCTTCTATACTTATATAAGAGTTATTTACCTGCTGTTCACTATATCCAAACTCTTCCATATACTCTCTTGGTATATTTTTAGTTTTTAAAAGCTGAATATCAATAGGTGCTAGTTCTTGTAAATTAGATGTCATAGCATTTTTCATAGACATACAACTAGAAAAGACACAGATTGTTACAAATAACATTAAACATATAACAGTCATAGAAAATACCGTAGTATTAATCTTACTACTAAACTGTTTTATCGTAAAACTATTTAGTCCTTTATAATAGAACTTCTTAAAATGTTGTAATACTCTTAAGACAAGTCCTGATAGTGAGAAAAATAGTAAAAATGTTCCTACAGCACCAAGACCTATTGGTAAAAATATTTGCCAAGTTTCTCTTAAGTTTTCTACATTACCTGTTACTTGATAATAAGCATATCCTAACATAACAACTGCTATCACAAAGATAACTATACATAGATAAGGATTTTTTAACTTAACAGTTTCCGTCTTCTTATTAGCATTTATTAAATCTATTAACTTACAACGTGACACACTAATAGTATTAAATATCATAACAAGCAAGTACATTATACCAAAGTAAATTATTGTCTTAAAAATAGCATTAGTACTTATAACAAAGGTAAACTCTGTAAGGTCTGCTTCAAACATATTAGCAACGATAACACTCATAACTTGTGATAAGGCACAGCCTAAAACAAGTCCTACTACAAGTGATAACAATCCTATTAAGAATGTTTCTACTACTAGTATTTTAGAAATTTTACCTTTACTCATACCAAGAGTCATATAAATACCAAATTCTTTATTTCTTCTCTTCATTAAAAATCTTGAGGCATAAATTATAAGAAAACCTAGGACAAAAGAAACAAAGACAGATACACCACTTAACATATTTAACATTAAGTCTATTATATCTCTAGTACTCTCTGATACCCTCATCATAGCAGTTTGACTATCTATGGCATTAAAAACATAGAATATGGCAACACCAAGAACAAGGGTAAAAAAGTATATAGCATAATCACTAACACTTTTCTTTATATTTTTAAAAGCTAGTTTAAAGAGCATCATTTAAATCCCCTCCTAAAAGGGTAACTACATTAATAATCTCATCAAAGAACTCTTTTCTAGTTTTTTCACCCCTTATAATTTCATTAAATATCTTACCATCTTTAATAAAGATTACTCTTTTAGCATAACTAGCAGTAAAAGCATCGTGAGTAACCATTAAAATAGTAGCATTTAACTCATCATTTAAGTAATTAAAACTATCAAGCAACATCTTACTGGATTTAGAATCTAAAGCACCAGTTGGCTCATCTGCAAGTATAAGCTTAGGCTCTGTTATAATCGCTCTAGCACTAGCAACTCTTTGCTTCTCACCACCACTAATTTGATATGGATATTTGTTTAGAATATGAGTTATTCCTAACTTTTTAGCAGTATCTTTAATAAGTTTATCTATTTCTTGATATCCTTTATCTTGAATAGAAAGGCTTAAAGCAATATTTTCATAAGCAGTTAAGGTATCTAAAAGATTAAAGTCTTGAAAGATAAAACCTAACTCTTCCCTTCTAAACTTATTTAAATCATTACCTTTTAGTTTAGTAATGTCTACTCCATTCATATAAATATGACCTGAAGTTACTCTATCAATAGTAGAAATACAGTTAAGTAAAGTTGTTTTACCACTACCAGAACTTCCCATAATAGCGACAAATTCACCTTTACTTACTTCAAAAGAAATATTATTTAAAGCTTTAGTTAAACCACTTCTTGATCCATAATACTTAAGAATATTATCAATTTTTAATAAATTTGACATAATTTCTCCTCCTTGTATAGAAAATATACTACTATTTATGTCTTTTGTCGTTCGTTTAACCTTACAGAACCTTACTTTTTTGTAACATTATAAAAATCTTTCTTATAAATTGTAATAGTAACTTTAGTATATTCATCTACTTTAGAGTCAATCTCTATCTTATGACCTAACTTATTACATAACTCTTTACATAAATAAAGTCCCATACCTGTAGATTTAGAACTAGCAGTTCTACCATTATTACCTGTAAAAGTCTTATTAAAAACTCTTGGTAAATCACTTTTACTAATACCTTTACCATTATCATAGATTGTAATAGTAACAAAGTTATCAAAATCTTCTCCAGTTATTTCTAAAGAAGAACCTTTATCTTTTTTATATTTAATACTATTACTAACAATCTGATTAATAATAAACTCTAGCCATTTAGAATCTGTTAATACTTTTAAATTACAATTATCTACTTTAAAGTCTATATCTAAGGCAAGTAAATCATCTTTATTTCTTAAAGCTACATTTTTAATAATAGTATCAAGATTCCACTCTTTAATTAAATAATCATTATTAGCATTTTCACATCTTACATAATAAAGAATTTGTTCTACATCATCCTCTATTCTCTTTAATTCTCTTAAAGTATTTTTATCTTTTCTATTCATTAAAGTAAGACTTGCAAGAGGAAGCTTAACTTCATGTATCCATAACTCTATATATTCTTTAAAGTCCTCTTGTTTATTTTTTAAACTACTAATCAAATCGTGTTCATTTTTATTAACTTCATCTAAAACATCATAAAGTATCTTTCCTTCTAAAAAATTAGGTTCAAGTAACATTTCTATTAAAAGATATTTTTTATCTAAAGTATTTAATTTATCAAGTAATTCACTATAGAATTTTCTTTTCCTAAAATAATCAAAAAATAAAATAACAAAAAAGATAACAACAGTAAAAACAGTTATAAAGATAATAATACTACTAGATAGTTTTAAAGCGATTAAGAATAATATTAAAATAATTATATAAATAATAAAGATTAAAAAGGCATAAAGTTTATCTTTTAAATAAGTACTTAGTTTCATTTTAATAAATAACCTTCTCCCTTTCTTGTAACAATAACGTCATCGTATCCCATCTCATAAAGTTTTCCTCTTAATCTACTAATATTAACTGTCAAAGCATTATCATTTATATAAAGATCACTATTCCATAAACAACTCATTAAATCATCGCGATTTACAATACTACCTCTATTATTTAAAAGATAAGTAAAGATTAACATTTCATTTTTAGTTAAATAAAACTCATTATTATCTTTAACAATAATACCTTTATTAGGATATATCTTTAAATCATCATACTCTAAATAATCAAAGCTTTTCTTCATTCTCTTAAAAATATTATTAATTCTAAGTAATAGTATTGTAGGGTTATATGGCTTAGTAATATAATCATCTGCTCCATAACTAATAGATAGTACTTCATCTATAGTTTTATTACTACTAGTAAGCATAATAACTGGAGTATTTACTTTATCATCACGAAGACTTTTAAGTAATGTTTCTCCATTTAGATAAGGAATATTAATGTCTAAAAGGATTAAATCTGGATTTAGTTTAATAATCTCTTCTTTACTATTTTTAAAGTCTGTTAATATCAACACCTCATATCCTGAATTAGATAATAAATTAGAAAGCTCTTCTCTTAAAGTTTCATCATCTTCTACAATTAATATTTTCTCCATAAATTTCACCCAATAATAGAATATCAAAAAAATTAACTTTATGCATTAAAATTCTTGATTATTAACTAATATTAATGTATATTATTTGTAGAAGAAGTGGATATAACACCTCGGTATAATACTGGGGCATCCACTTCTTTTAATTTTTCCTTGCATATAATCTGCAAATGATGATATATTGTCAATAGAAGAGGTGGTTATTTTATTCTGTTATTTCTTGTAACGGGATTAACACCTCTTTAATTTTTTTAAATTTTACTTGCGTATCATTTAGTACTTATGATATATTAGTAGCAGAAGAAGTGGGTATCATACCTGGGCTTAATGCTTGGGCATCCACTTCTTTTAATTTTGTATTATAAATATAATAATTACTATTTCTTTCAATAATATCAATATTAACAGAATAAAAGCAATTATTACACTTAATAATTTTAGTAAAATAATGCCACTTATTATTTTTATGATGCCTCTTTTGATATTCTTTATGTTCGTCTTTAGAATAATTGTAAGGTATATTTGAAATCATATCGATATAATCACCACTAAATGCAATATTTTGTCTAGTGCGGTATGATTTGTTTGTTTCAAATTTACCTGAATGTTGATATGCTCTAAAGTTTATTCTAGTTGTTGAATTAATCAAAGCCTTTATCTCTTCTCCATTTAATAGATAATATATTTCTTTACCTTGGTACTCTTGTTTAATGAGTTCATTTATATACTCTTCCCTTTCTTTCCTAGTATATTTGTCTAAATTCTCATCAAGCTCATATATTTATATCGAGCCAACTTTTTTCATGCTCATAAATGTTCCTCCTCATATATATAATTAACGAGAAACATTTTTTTGCTCCAAAAATTAAAAAGATACCTATATTAAAGTATCTTAAACTAATTTCTCAACTTTTGTTACGTTAACTACAATAGCACCTTTAGGCTTAGTAGCACCAAACGGTGTAACTTCACCATTACTAAAAAACGTTTTCATACAAAAATCATAGTATTCACCATCAGTATAGTAATTAGCTTTACCAAATATTCTTAAACCTTTATAATCATTATCAAAAACTGTAAGAACAACATTAGGATTATATTCAATATTTTCCTCCGTATGAACCATTTCATTAACTGATATTATAATTTTATCTTTTTCTATAACTCTAACATCTGATGCTACTGCTAAAATTGGATTATTCTTACTATTTACAGTAGCTATATGCATTGGCTTGTCATCTATTAATTCTTGATAATCAAATAAGTTCACTTATTATCACTCTCCAATTTCTTTTGAAAACCTCTTTCTTCTTGCTGTTCTTTTTTGTTAACAACATTAAATAATGTTAACATTCCTAATCTAGGAAATATTGTTCCTCTTAAGTCTTTATGGGCTTCAATTAAAGATACAACATCTGTAACATATGGTAAATCAAAGTGTTTTTCAATTATATCTGCTTCAAACCCTGTAAAAACCTCTTTATATTTTTCTCCTTCTTTTTCAAAAAGATATTTTATTTCTGTTTCTTTATTCATAGGTCCAGAAAAATCTACGTTATCACTAGAAACCCATTTCAATCTTGCCAAATATAAATCTTCAGCATTATATCTTTCTTTCATAGTATATTTTTCTTGTGAATCGTTGTTATCTCTAGCAACAGCAACATTCTTTTTCTTTTTGCCAAACATAAACTAACTCCTCCTGTTTCTATTATCATTATTCTAGCATATATATTTATTTATGAAAACACATTTTAATAGTTCGTATTAACTAGTTTTTTAATACAATTGGAAATAATTACCACTTCCAATTAGAACAAATATTCGCTAGTATATATATTGACACTTGAACGGGTGCTTGCCATTTTCTTTTTTAGTAAAGGAGGTGGTTCCTATGGGAAAGAAAGATTTTTTAATCCTTTTCCTTGTTGGAATAATATATGTTCTGTTACTCATAGTAATGAACTTAATAAAAATAGCACCATCCGTTTTAGGATAGTGCTGTCGCTTTAACAAATAAAGGCAAGCACTCAAGTAGAGTGTCCTTTTTTATGAGATTATCTCTCACTTACTTATATTATACAATAATTTTAAAATTATGCAACCACCAATATTTTCCACTAATCATTAGCAACTATTCCTAATATCTTTACCTTATAAGTATTATCCCCAACTTTATAAGTTACTCTATCTCCTACTTTTTTACCATAAATTGCAGAACCTAAAGGACTATTAATGGTAATACTATTATCTTCTATATTACTATTAATATCACCAGTTATTATATATTCTTCTACTATCTCATCATCAATAAATAATAACTCTACTTTCGTATTAAGACTAACTGTTCCATTAGATTTCTTATCTACAATAACAATATCCTTTAACATGCTTTTCTTTTTATTATACTTTTGAAATAACTCGGCTTCCTTATGCATAGTCTCTTCATAAGCAAAGTTATCGTGCCAACCATCTCCATATGCATCATCACTCGCATAAATACTCATAAGTTTAGCATTAGCATCTATTTCTTTTTTTATATCTTCAAGACTCTTTAAATAATTCTCATAACCTACTTTATCTAAATATATCTTACTCATAAATAATAAGCTCCTCTCTCGCTCTCGTACAAGCGACATAATATAGATATTTATTCTTCTTAAAAGACTCATCACTATCTACTATAATAACACTATCAAACTCTAAACCTTTAGCAATATAACTTGGAACTACTACTAAATCTTTAATAAATGATTTAGACTCTTCTGTTAGTAAACTAATACTTAAATCATCTTTTAATAAGTCATATATAACTTCTGCTTCCCTATCTTCTTTAGTAATAATAGCAAGTGACTTATATGTATTAGTAAGTGTTTTTATATCAAGGAGTAATGATTCTTTAATATCTTTAGACTTTCTAATTATTACATCTTTATTATTACTCTTCTTAATTGCATTAACATAATCTAAATTCAATATCTTATTAGTATATTCTATTATCTCTTTCGTAGATCTATAAGTCTTTAATAACTCTAAATAATTACTATCATTAAATATCTCTTTTAACTCTTCAAGAGTTTCATATTTATAATAAGGATTAATATTTTGATTAACATCACCTAGTATTGTAAAGTCAGCTTTCTTAAACATCTCTTTAATAATAACATATTGTAAATAATTATAATCTTGTGCCTCATCTATAACTACTTGTTTAATATAATTATTATAAGGAAAGCCAAAGAGTTTACCTTTTAAGTAAGATACAAGTAAGGCATCATCATAGTCTATTACTTTAGTATTTTTAATATCTAATTTATATTTAGCATAACTACTGTTGAAGAAATCTTTATAAATATCTTTAATATTTAAAGAAGCATTAATATTATCTTTAATTAACTTTCTAATAGGAGCCTTTCTCTTACCAGGAGTTCCATAATACTTTAATGATAAATACTTAGATGCTTCATCAATTCTCTCAACTAAAGGAAATCTACTATATTTATCTTTAATTAAGTAATTTAACTCATCTTTAGTAACCTCATTTATCTTATCAAGTTCTATATCATTAATAACTTTAAAGTTCTTTAAAAACTCATTAATATAATTATCTAAATCTCTTATAATTTCTTTACTTTGTTTATATTTAATAATCTCTATATCACTTTTATCCCCTTTATAATATTTACTAATAAAGTGAGGAAAGCTTTCTATATTTTTATATTCTTTTAAGAAATAACTTAAATAATCACTAAAAGTCGTCTCTAATGTATTCGCTTCTCCTAACTCTGGTAAGACATTAGAAATATATTCTGAAAATATCTTATTAGGAGAAAAGATTAAAACATTATTAGAACTTAAGTTTTTAATACGATATAAAAGGAATGCAATACGATGTAAGGCAACTGATGTTTTACCACTTCCTGCGATACCTTGTACTATTAGATTATGATCATCTAAATTACGAATTATCTTATTCTGTTCTGCCTGAATAGTATTAACAATATTTTTCATCTTTTCATTATCAGTAGTAGCGATTACTTTTTGTAATAGTTCATCATCTATATTTAGAGAATTATCAAAGACACTAATAAGCTTTCTATCATCAATAATATATTGTCTTTTCTTTAAAAGATTACCTTCATGAGTAAATTCATCTACTTTATATTTACAAGGACCTACTTCATAATCATAAAACAGACTACAAATAGGACTTCGCCAGTCATATAAAATATTATCATAGTTTTCATCTTTTAAATAAGTTAAAGACATATAAATATCATACGTATTACCCTCATTATCTTTATAAAGAAAAGATGCAAAATAAGGTTTATCTTTAATATTAATTAAAGACTTATAATATTTCCTTTTACTTAATACTCTTAAAGCTTCTAAGCTATCTGCTGTCATTATTTGATTAAACTCGGCACTATCAAAAGATGATTTATCCTCGTAATTAAGTTTTCTAAAATTAATAAGTTCTTCTTCTTTTAGAAACAAATCACTACTAGATTCCTTTATCTCATCATCTAATTTTTCTAAAACATCATGTAACTTCTTCTTTTCTTTTTTTAACTCTTCTTTACTAATAGACATACTATACCCTCCTTTACTTATTAGTAAAGCTCTTTTGAAAACTAAGAAAACCTACATAAGTTAATATGTAGTTCGTGTTTAAATAATAGGTTTTAAGCATAAACGTCAATAAGAATATATCAAATAAATATTATTTTGTAAATACTTTTGTTATACTATCCTCGGACTATATCTTTTCTTTCTCTTAGTTAATACCTTCTGTACTCTTTCAAAAACATCATATTCATCTTTATGACTTCTTGCAATTTCTAAAAGATATTCCCTCTCATATCCTTCTTTTTCTAATGCTAACTTTTGTACCTCACGCCAGTCATTTTGAGTTTTATCCATAATTCCTAAAGCACCTTTAGAGTTATATGAATAATCACTATACTCTTTTATCTGCTCTTTATTAGTAATAAACTTATTTATATACAAAGCTGATATTATCTCTTCACTTAAAGATTTATAGGTATTATCAGTATTATTTCTATTAATATATGTTAAATTATATTTATTACATAAATCATATAGAGAATTATTAAAAGATATTACTAAATTCTTAATCTCCTCCAAAGAATCAGGGATAGGAGTATTTAATACAAAAATATCACTTTTATCATTAATAGATAAAATATTATAAAAGTTTTTTTCTATACCTCCGATAACATTACTTAATGTTTTCTTACTCCTAATCTTATTTAAAGTATAGTTATAGTCTTTAGGAATATTAACACCATCAAAACCTATTTCTCTTTTTAAATTACTATAACCACTAGAATAAATTATTATAGGAGAAGAAGTTTCTTCTAAAACTGAAGTTATACAAGTAATATCATCATCCTTATTAACTAAGTTTCTAAAAGTAGACAAATACCCTATTCTTCCTAAAGCTTTAGGTAAATGCCTATTTAACATAAATTTTCCCAAAGATAAAACATTACTATAAACTTTAGATAGTTTTATCTCTTCTATACTTAAATTACTCTTTAAATAATAATTAATATGTTCTGTCTTATTCATTAAAGATGAAAAACAATCAATAATAACAGGTTCTACTTCTTTGCTTCTTAAAATATCTGCTAGATTATCCAGTAAAGATTTCTTAAAAAAAGAAATAACTTTAGATACTACCTCTAAATCATTAAAACCTATAATAGTTAACTCATCTTTATAATAATCTCTTAATTTAACAATTTTCTCACTATCCATAAATAGTTTCTCCTTTATTTATCTCATATTATAGTACATAATTATTGATGTTCATATTTAACTATACTATTTTTACTATATCTTTCTTTTAAAACTTTTACTTTTTCATAATCTATGCAACACCTTTGTAAAAGCATAAAGCTACAGTCATTTGTAATCTATAATAAGTATAAAAATAATCTATAATAGCATCTTCAAAAGTTAAACTATCTTTAATTTCAATATTTGTAAATAACAGTATCAAACTTTTCATTTATGTCTTTTTATCGTCAAAATCAAGCATAATATCAGTATTGCTGTGATAACTATTAGCAATACCCATTTAAATTTAACTTCTCTTTTATCAAAAGTTTCTTTTATAACTAAATATTCTTTTCTTAACATTATTATAAATAAAAAGTATAAAAAGTCAATATTTATCAAAACTAATAAACAAGAAAGAAAGTGTCATTTATGCAAATAAATTTAGGTTATGTAGGTAATCCTCCTACTCTTTTAGATATATACTCTCATAATTTAACTTTTAAAGAGTTTTCTAAATATGAAAATTATAAAGGTATAGATTTACTAACTAAAAGAATAAAGTTAAACTTTAAAAACTTTGAGAAAGTCTTAAATTATAACTATAGTAATAAGATTAAATTCTATCGTATGACTCATACAATGTTTCCCTTACTTACTCATCCTTCTATTAACATTAACTATAAAGAGATATTTAAAGAAGACTTTAACAGACTAAAAGAATCTATAAGTAAGTATAATATTAGAATAGATACACATCCTGACGAATTTTGTCTATTAACTAGTATTAAAGATAATGTTACTGATAATAGTATTGAAATATTAAAGTTTCATTTAGAAATATTTAAGCTGTTAGGTATTAATGGTAAATGCGTATTACATATAGGTAGTTCTAAGCCTACTAAAGAAGAAGCAAAAGAAAGATTTAGAATTAATTATAATAAATTATCTAATGAATTAAAGAATCTAATAATCATTGAAAATGATGATAAGACTTATACTGTTAGTGATACTTTATCTTTATGTGAAGAGTTAAATATACCTATGGTTTTAGATTATCATCATTTTATCTGTAATCATGAGAAAAAAGAAAAGATTGATAAGTTATTACCTAGAATTATAAAAACCTGGGAAAATACTAATCTTAACCCTAAAATGCACTTCTCTACTCCTTTAAACTCTAAACAAAAAAGAAATCATAGTACTTATTTAAACTATAATTCCTTTATTAAGTTTCTTAAATTATTAAAACCTCTTAATACTAATATAGATATTATGTTAGAAGCAAAAGGTAAAGATGAATCTTTATTTAGACTAGTAAGACAACTTAAGTTCTATAAAGATTTTAAAGTAAAAGGAACTACTATTATTTTATAAAGTAGTTCCTTTTATAAAAAGTAATAATAACTTTAGTATATTTTAAATATGATTACTGACTACACTTATAAGTAGTTAGTTACACTACTCTAATCATTCTTATATTGACTTCTTCTATATTATTATCTAAATAAATTATATAATAAGCTACCATTTACAGTTATATTATAAATAGAAATATAGTACAAAGAATTATGTATATGTTATTATTTAAGTAGAGAGTTCAATTGTAAATGGATTATTTTTTGTTCCATCTCCACTTGTTATAATTACATTTTGTTTTATGTTTAATGAAGGGCGTATACCATTTCTTATATTAGAAGGACCATGGTAACCAACATTACCTAAATAATCTAC
>CASEDN010000019.1 GCA_949286645.1 uncultured bacterium | reverse complement strand
TTAATAGTTGTACTATCAGTTGGACTAGTAACTACTTCATCCCATGAAGCGATAGAGGTATTTACTACAGATATAGTAGTAGAACCAGTACCTTTAACTCTAAAAGTATAAGTATAACTTTGACTAGTTTGACCTTGTCCATCAACATAACCAACTACATGAGTATTACCACTTAAAAGTTGTAGTTTATTACTATCATAATCTAAACTAAATTCCCAACTTCCTAAACCACTACTTTCACTTATAGTAACTCCTACTGTAATATTGCCTCCAACTGTTCCAGTTGCAGTTGTCCCTGCCACAGAAATAGAGGCAGCCTCTACTACATGAGGACAAAAGAAAAGGAAGCTAAGTCCTAATATAAATAATATTTTTTTCAAGTTAATCACCCCTGTTCTATTGTACTATTACCAAGTATTTGTTTTTGAACTCTTAATAAGTCTACTACATCAACTTTGCCATCTCTATTAGTATCACTAGCACGTCTATCATATGTAGATAAATTACTGCTTCCTAAAATATCTTTTTGAACTCTTAATAAATCAACAATACTAGTCTTACCATCACCATTATTATCACCATAGATAACAACTTTATAAGACTTAGTAGTAGAACCATTACTAATTACTAAAGTATCTCCAGTACCAACATTACCACTAGCCTTATTTCCATATCTATCTAAGTAACTATCAACTTTTAAGTTAGCATTAATACTACTTAACTTACTATTAATAGTATCTATATTAGTATTAAAAGAAATATTAGAAATAACATCTCCATCTATCTTAAAACCAGATGCAACAACACCAGTATTTACATCAATATCAGGAGTTGTAACTATTTCTTCTTCATTATCATCATCAGGTAAAATCACTTCATTATCATTAGGCATATTATTATAAACGGGTATTAAGAATTCATAAGTATTATTTAAAAGATTATTATTTTTATAACTTTTATAAATACTATATGCTTCCTGTGAATGAGCCCTTATATTAGTCATATACTGATGCGTATAAATAGGATAAACTGCATCAGGTGATACATTAAACTTCTGATAATATAAAGTATTTTGATTAGCATTAATATATTTACTAGCGATATATTCAGTACCACCCATAATCGCTCTTTCTTTGCTATTCCATGGTCTATTATAAGTAGTAACTGAAGCATCAAAGCCTCCATTCGCCCATATTAAACCTCTAATTTGTGGAGACTGATAAGAACTATAAGCACCTATATTGAAGTAGTTATAAATACCACTATAAGTCTTACCATTACCACAAGAATTAAGAGCATTCCAACTATTAGGATTACTTGCATAACCTAAATTATTTAAACAACTATTATCAACTGAGAAAGTAAAACTACCTCCTGTTGTAGAAATACTATCAGTACTACCCTTTTCTTGTCTAATTCTACTAGCAAGGTATACTGGACTAACATTATATGTTCTAGCAGTCTTCATTAAGATATTTAAGTATTCATTAGTATTTAAGAAAGTTCCACTAGTAACACCTCTAACAGCATCCTCTGTTTGGATAGATGAATTATATTTTAAGTTTTCAAACATAAAGATATATTGTTCTGATAAAAAGTTTCTAGGATCCAAATAATAAGATACTGTATCTCTACTTGCCACATACCAACCTGGTTCTATCTGTTGATATACTCCGTTTTGATAATATGGCCATTCTTTACTTCTTAAAGTCTCATCAGTTCCATCTACTAAACTAATCTCTCCATAACTTTCATTAGTTACCGCTTCATCAAAAGAAACACCAATAGATATAGGAGTAAATATCCAGTTAGGATGTTTCTCATGTATTGCCTTTAAATAAGGTAAGTAACTCTCTTTAAATCCCTTACTTAACATTTCCTTTTCAAAATCCCCATTAAGGTCTACATCAGCGACATCAATAACTGCCTGATCACTTGAACAAATATATCCTTCTAAATCATTATATCTAACCTTATACCAAGCATTCTTACAACCATAACCGCTGGCACCATCAGTACTAATTACATCAACTTTAGTACCTGCTACTAACACGCCATCAGTAACACCATTGATTAATGCACCACCTGGTTTCTCCCTAAAATATTTATTAGTATTTAACACTATATAACTCTTAGCACTAACAACAGGAATAAAAGTAAAAAGCATAACAAAGACGAGTAAAATACTAATTAACTTCTTCATACACTATCAACTCCTATTCTTCTATTTACATTATAACAGAATATTCTACAAATTTCTCTAAAAAAGAGAAAATTAACCGTCAACTTTACAATACAAACAAAAGTATAGTGGTTGAAAGATAACAAATAATAGTCTATAATTATAGGGTATAATTTTATGTTTACGTGGAGGTAATTTAATGAGAAAGAATAAAGAGACAATGGAAGAAAAAAAAGATAAGAAAAAGAAGAAATGTAGATTATGGCTTGCGATACTGAGTATTATTGTTATCTTAAGTAATCTTTTCGCTATATATAATATCCTATTATTAGGACCAATTGAAGAAGTAATAAGATATATTATTATAGGAATATTTGTTGTTTTTGATTTAATAATTATTTTTAAAGTTAGATCTAAAAGACGACATAAAGAAAAAAAAGTAAGGTTATTAACTTTCTTTTTAATATTATATCTAGTTATAAACTGGGCAATTAGTGGTTTGATAATGTATGCTTATGGTACACTTTCTAGTATTAATAGAGATACTGTTACCTACTCTAGTAGTTTAATTGTACCTAGTAGTAGTGAAATAGAAGATGTTAAAGACTTAAAAGATAATACAATAGGAATACTTTCTGATGAAGCATCCCCTGAAGGAAATATTATTCCAAATGAAGTTATTGATGAAAACAAGTTAAAGGATGATAACGAGATAGTTGAATATGATGATTACTTTACAGCGATGGCAGATTTATATGAAGGTGAAGTTGATTCTATCTTTGTTCCTACTGATTACCCTTCTATGTTTGCTAGTATGGAAACATATCAAAATATTAGTGAAGATACAAAAATTATTTTAACTCAAGAGAAAAATATGAAAAAAACTAGTAATAGGACTTCATCTGCAGGTAAATCCGTAACTGATCCATTTACGATTCTTTTAATGGGTGTTGACTCTGCTGAAGAAGGATTATCTAAAAATACTGTGGCAAATGGAGATAGTTTGATTCTAGTTACTTTTAATCCTAATACTTTAAATGCAACAATGTTAAGTATACCAAGAGATAGTTATGTGCCAATAGCATGTTGGAGTGGTAATCCTGAAAATAAAATAACTCATGCTGCTGCTTACGGTACTGACTGTATGATGGATACTATCGAAAACTATTTTGATGTTACAATTGACTATTATGCTAAAATTAATTTTAAAGGCTTAGTTAGTTTAGTTGATACATTAGATGGTATTACTGTTGAAGTTCCACAAGATTTATGTACAGATAACTCTAACCGTGAAGGTCAAGTTTGTATAAATGCTGGGCTTCAAACACTAAATGGAGAACAAGCTTTAGTACTTGCAAGAAATAGAAAACAATTAAGTGGTGGAGATTTAGACAGAGGTTTAAATCAACAATTAGTTATTCAAGGTATCCTAAATAAAGTTAAAGATATGAAGAACATTAACCAAGTTATGGGTGTATTAAATACTGTTACTAATAATCTTGATAC
>CASEDN010000018.1 GCA_949286645.1 uncultured bacterium | reverse complement strand
TAGCAAGATTTGGTGGTATTCGTTATGGATTTAGAGCAAGTGATGTAGATGATGTTGATTCTATGTATACTAAAACAAGAGGCGAAGGCTTTGGTGATGAAGTTAAAAGAAGAATCATGGTAGGTTCATATATACTTAGTGGTGAGAATGCTAAAGTCTATTACGATAAAGCTTTGAAGGTACGCGATGATATTACTAAAGAGTTTAATCGTATTTTCAAAGACTATGATTTAATTATAGGACCAACTACTACAAGAGTCGCTCCTATGTTAGGAATTACTAAAGATGATCCCCATAAAGCCTTTATGGATGATGTTTTAGTAATACCAGTTAATATGGCAGGACTTCCTGGTTTATCTGTTCCTGCTGGTACTAATAGTGAAGGTATGCCTATTGGACTACATATAATAGGTAAAGCCTTTGATGAAGCGACTATTTATCGTCTTGCAAGCTTTATAGAGGAGGTGCTTTAGATGAGTGAATTTACTCCTACAATTGGTATAGAAGTTCATGTTGAAGTAAAAAGCAAAAGTAAACTTTTTTCAAATAGTGCTAATACTTATGGCATGGCTACTAATACAGCAGTTAATGTTATTGATTTAGGATATCCTGGAACTCTTCCTACTATAAATAAAGAAGTAATAAGACAGGGTGTTAGAGCTTGTAAAGTCTTAAACTGTGATATAACTCGTAAAATGCACTTTGATAGAAAAAACTATTTTTATCCAGATAATCCTAAAAACTATCAAATTACCCAAAATAGAACACCTATAGGTAGAAATGGATATGTTGAAATAGAAGTAGATGGCATTAAGAAAAAAATAGAAATAGAAGAGATGCATATTGAAGAAGATACTTGTAAGAGTGCTCATCGTGGTAGTGTTAGTTTACTTGATTTTAATAGAGCGGGTGTACCTTTAATAGAAATAGTAACAAAACCTTGTATTAGTAATAGTAAAGAGGCAATGGCCTATCTTACTAAATTAAAAGAATTATTATTCTATGCTAATATTAGTGACTGTAAAATGGAAGAAGGAAGCATGAGATGTGATTCTAATGTCTCTATTAGTAAAGATGATACTTTTGGAACTAAAACAGAAATTAAAAACATAAGCTCTATTCATAATGTTGGTCTTGCTATTGAATATGAGATTAAAAGACAAGAAGAAATGTTAAATAATGGAGAAATTATTAGAGAAGAAACAAGACGCTTTGATGATAAACAAGGAAAAACTATTCTTATGAGAGTTAAAGAAACAGGTAATGACTATCGTTATTTTATCGAACCAGATATTCCTTACTTAGAATTAACTGATGAATTTATAAGCAATGCTTTAAATACATTACCTTTATTACCTGATGAATTAAGAGAAAAATATAGTAAAGTAGGTCTATCTTCTTTACAAATAGAAAAATTAATTAATAATAGATCTTTAAATGATTATTTCTTAGGACTTCTTTCTTATAAAACTAACTATGTAACAGCAGTAAACTTACTACTTTCAGATATCTCATCATACTTAAATAAACATAATAAAGTAATAACTGATACACATCTTTCATATGAAAAATTAGTTAGTGTTATTGAAGCATTAGAAACTGGAGACTTATCTAATAAAAATGTTAAAGACTTAATAGATTCTTTAATGGAAACTGATAAGACTATTGAAGAGTTAAAGAAAGAATTTAATATTGAAAATATTACTGATGATAATTTTATAAAAGATATTATTACTAAAGTAATAGAAAATAATGTTGACAGTGTAAACGACTATAAATCTGGTCATGATAGAGCCTTAAAATACTTAATGGGACAAGTAATGAAAGAGACAAAGGGTGCTGTTAATCCTAAGATGGCAAGTGATATGTTGATAGAAGCTTTAAATAAGTAATTGCTAACTTTCAAATAATATTATATAATAATTATACTAGGAAGTGATAAATATGAAGAAATTTATTAAGAATAATAAGATTACTGCTGTTGCTTTTATAATTTGTGTAATCTTTGTTATTTTAGTTTTTGCAATTAAACTAACATTCTTCCCTGATGAAGGAAGAGCAATATATGGGGATAGACTTGATGGAATTGAAAAAGTAGAAATTACTTATGATCAACAGACTGATATTGTTAAAATGTTAGAAAGTAAGGATGAAGTGAAAAGTGCTGATACTGATATTAAAGGTCGTACTTTAAATGTTCTTATTACAATTAATGACGATGTAGAATTAGATACTGCTAAAGCTTTATCATCTTCTGTTATTGAAAACCTAGAGGAGAAGCAAATATCTTACTATGATCTTCAAATATTTATAAGCAAAGATAATGATGATACAAGATTTCCTATTATAGGATATAAACATCAAGATAAAGATGAGTTTTCATGGACTAAAGATAGATAGGAGGAATTATGAAGAAAAAAGTACTGATTATTCTTCCTCTTTTAGTTGTAGTAGTTGTTTTTGTTGGTGTTTTTCTCTATTATAATAGAGAAGATGCTAAAACTTCTTTAACTGTTAATGAAAAAAAATGGGTTGAAGATAATGATACAACTATGATCGATATAAGTGTTGTTAATGATTACCCTTTATATGGACTTAATGGGGAAGGAGTATTCTTTGATTTTTTAGATGATTTTGAAAAAAATGTTGGTTTAGAATTTAATAAAATAGCTTACTCTAAAAGTAATGAACTAGAAGATAATAATGATTATAGTTTTAGAGTTTTAAATAATGAAGATGAACTATCTAATAATGATTTGTTAATTGCAACAGATGGTTATATTGCTATTGGTAAAGAATATAGAAGAATCAATAGAGTAAGTGATATGTCTAATATTACTTTTGGTGTTTTTAATTCTGATATGGCTGAGGTTAGTTATTATCTAAAAACTGGGACTAATCTTGCTTTTAAATCTTATGATACAATAGATGAGTTATTTGCAGCTTTAGATAATGAAGAAGTAGATATGATTATAATACCTAATATCATGTATTTA
The DNA here is from genome assembly GCA_949286645.1 of uncultured bacterium. Classification (GTDB taxonomy): domain Bacteria; phylum Bacillota_I; class Bacilli_A; order RF39; family UBA660; genus Onthousia. The sequence continues at coordinate 183 of CASEDN010000018.1, read as the reverse complement.
GATAAAACTATTGAAAATAATAGTTATTACATAAATTATTACTTTACAGAAATGTCTAAAAAGCTAGTCTTAACTTTAAGTAGTGATAAATCTAATGCTAGACTTAATACTATTATTAGGAAATATTTTGAAAAATGGCAAGCAGATAACTATGTGGATAAATATAATACCGTTTACTTTAAT
>CASEDN010000017.1 GCA_949286645.1 uncultured bacterium | reverse complement strand
TTAAAAGTATTAGAAGGAATATCTCCTTTTACTTTAACTTTTAAATAATTACTAGTATGACCTATACTAACACCATCTTTAACTTCTTCAAAAAGAACTTCTAAGGTTTCACCTATAAACTTATTAGCATATTCTTTCTCTAACTCACGAGAAACATCAAGAAGTTTTCTTGCCCTATCTTTCTTAATATTACCATCTATATGTCCATCCATCTTACTTGCAACAGTTCCAACTCTATCTGAATATGGAAAAACGTGAATCTTAGAAAAACCAAATTTCTTAGAATTTTCTATAGTCTCATTAAAATCTTCTTCATTTTCATTAGGAAAACCAACAATAATATCTGTAGTTATAGATATATTAGGTCTAATCTTTCTAATTTCCTTTAATTTATTTTCAAAGTATTCTAAATCATATTTACGATTCATTAATTTTAAGAGTTTATCACTACCTGCTTGTAAAGGGATATGTAAGTGATCTACAATTATATTACTTTTTTTAATAACATCTAAGACATCACTATTTAACTCTGTTACTTCAATACTAGATATTCTAAGTCTTTTTAAACCATTTATTTTAACTAAAGCATTAAGTAAATCTGCAAAACTAGTATCAAGATCAACCCCATAGTGCCCTGTATGAATACCAGTTAAAACTATTTCTTTAAAGCCTTTATTAACTAAAGCAGTTACCTCACTAACTACTGTATCTAAGTCTTTACTCCTACACTTACCTCTAACATAAGGAATAATACAATAACTACAGAAGTTCTCACATCCATCTTGTACTTTAACAAAGGCTCTACACCTATTTTTAAAATCTGTTATATACATATCTTCAAACTTTTCTTTATCAAGTCCTACTCTTCTAATAGGCTCTTTATTAGTAAAATATAAATCAAGCAATTCTACAATCTTACTTTTATCTTTATTACCAACATAAATATCTATATCATTAAACTCCTCAGGATGATCTTCTACATAACAACCAAGTCCTACTATACAAGCATTAGGATTATTTCTTTTAATACGATGTATTATCTTTCTACTTTTAATATCAGCAGTATTAGTTACAGTACAAGTATTAATTATATAAACATCAGAAGTCTCATCTAAATTATTTACTACCTCATAACCTGCTTCTATTAGTTTTAACATAATATATTCACTTTCATAAGTATTTACTTTACATCCTAATGTATAAACACATGCCTTCATTACTTCACTCCCTAACTTCTTGTATTCATATTAAAAATATTTACTTATTTTAGTTTTTACTTTATCACAATTTTTTTGATGTCCTACATTATTAGGATGCAAACCATCAAAAAGTTCATCAACTTCCAACAAATCATAAATATATAAATAATCAATATTATTTTCTAAACAAATGTTTTTTAACTCTTTATCAAAATCAATTATTTTATTATTTAAATAACATTTATCTTTATCCCAAGGTAAAGGTGCTACTTTAGACTCATCTACTTTTGTTAATCCAATAAATAATATATTATTAGTATATTTTTTAGCACTATTAATTAAAGCAATAATATTGTTTCTAAATGTTTCAAGTGAAACTCTATCTTCATCTTTTACATTTTGTGTATCATTAATTCCTATAGAAAAAATAATTATTGTATTATCTTCTTTAGCAAATCTTATTTTACATTCATTATCAAATCTATTTTTAATACCTTCAGTAACATCTCCTGATATTCCTAGATTAAAAATAGTGTAATATTTATTACTATTGTCATTTTCTAATGCTAATCTTAAGCGATTTACCCAACCACCTTTTTCTTTATCCCATGCACCATAAGTAATACTATCACCAAAAACTAAAATATTTATATCTTTCATAGTATTTTTCTCCTTTTATTTTTGAATAATTGAGTTACTCATAATTAATATTGCTAATTCGGCTTATTTTTTCAAATAAATAAATTCTATTATTTATTCATTTCTTCTATTTCTTTATTCAACATTTCTAAATAATCTTGTTCAGCAGCAGTTAAATGATTTTGCATATACTTATCATACTCTTCATGAGCCTTTTTTAATGCATTCTCATGAGATATAGTCCCTTTCCCTTTCAAAATATCCTTCCTAGTCATCTTTAAAAACGAATCAAGCTCATTTACCCAATCTTGCATTGTCATTGGATGTCTATCTAAAGCATTAATCTCTGCTACATCTAAATATGCAGAAACCATTCTATTTAAAATATTTAATTCTTCTTCAGTTAAATAATTTTTAGCAATTTCTGTTTCGCTTTTTGTTGGATAATCTCCTTTAAAATTTGTAAGTCCTAAATTTTCTTTTAATGAATCTACTCTATTAAAAATAACCTCTGCTGCAGTATGTCCATGTGTAGCATAATGCATTTTATTTTGGACAGTCTTAAAAAACTCTATTGATATCTTATCTTTAGGATCATAATCAATAGCTGTTGCATATATATCTAATACTTTTCTCCAAAAAACTTTTTCTGATGATCTAATATCACGAATTCTAGCAAGCAATTCTTCAAAGTAAGGACTTTCACCATTATTCTTTAATTTTTCATCATTAAGTACAAATCCTTTAATCATATATTCTTTTAATTTATCATTTGCCCATTTTCTAAAATTAGTTCCAATATCAGATCTAACTCTAAAACCTATAGCAACTATCATATCAAGATTATAATACTTCATATCATATGTCTTACCATTTGTAGCAACTGTTCGGAATTTCCGAACAGTTGATTTTTCCTCTAGCTCACCTTCTTCGTATATATGCTTTATATGCTCTGAAATATTAGATTTACTAGAATTATATAATTTTACTAACTGTGCTTGATTTAACCAAACAGTACCATCTTCTATTTTTACTTCAATATTATCTTTTCCATTTTTATCTTTATAAATAATTATATCTCCGAATTCATTCATATCTACGTCTCCTCATACAGCAATATAATATAAAATGTTATATTTCCTAATATCACTAGCAGTTTAAAATACAACATCTTCCCTTTATAAATGTTTTAATGCTTAATATATTAACATTAGAATAAACGTTCGTCAATAACAAAATTAAAATAATGTTAAAAAGTCAAAGATCTCACTAGTAGTAATTTTACTAAAGAACACTATAAGAAAAGCTATTAAGATAAAAGGTCCAAAGGGTATCATATGCTCTTTATTTTTATAAAGCAAATACAAAGATACTGGTAAAGCAATTAAAGATGCTAAAAAGATAGTTACAAGTCCTAAAAAAGGATCTATGATAAGACCTAAAACAAAGAAAAGTTTAACATCTCCTCCTCCTAAAGATTCTTTTTTAAATAAAGCATTACCTAGTTTCATTAAACAAAACATAAAAAAGAATAGAGATAACCCACTAAGTAAAGATAAACCAACACCTTCTATCCCTTCTAAAAAAAACTCTAATATTATAATAACTATACTAAAAAAGATAATTACTTCATCAGGTATAATCATATAAGTCAAATCACTGGCAAAAATAATCATAGATAAAGCTACTAAAAATAATGCTAAAACTAACTCTAAAGAAAAACCAAAACTATAATATGATAAAGCAAATAAAATACCAGTTGCAACCTCAATAAAAGGGTTTAATAAACTAACCTTTTCATGACAATATCTACATCTTCCTTTTAATGATATAAAAGATATTAAAGGAATTAAATCATACCAAGCAAGAGTATGATAGCACTTATCACAAATACTTCTTTCTTTAATAAAATTCTTATTTGTACTTAGTCTTAATCCTACACAACAAAAGAAAGACCCAAAGACTAGGCCCATTATAAAGAAACAAAAGACATACAACATTTCCATATAATCACCTACTGAATCTTTCCATAAATATCAAACATTGGAACAACTATTGATAAAAGAATAGTACCAACTATTAAAGCCAATAAAGCAATCATAATTGGTTCTATAAAGCTTTGCATTTGTTTAACTATAGCTTTATGTAATACTTGATAGTAGTTAGCAACTTTTTCCATCATTAAGCCAAGTTGTCCAGTTTTTTCTCCAGTTACAATCATTTCATAAGCTGCTACCGGAAAAGCCCAACTTCCTTTAAAAGATTCTGATATATTAGCACCTTTATTAAGATTAATAATAGTTTTAGCAATTAACTCTTTATATATTTCGTTATTAGTTATTTTTGATAAAACTTCCATGCTATCAGTGATAAAAACCCCATGATTTAAAAGAGATGAAAAAGTTTTAGTAAAATTATATACTTCATTATAAATAATAATTTGACTAAAAACAGGCAAATGCATAAGAACTAATTGCACATTTTTTCTAAAACCTCTATTCTTTTTATAAAAATATACAAAAACACCTATAAATATAGCAACTCCAATGAATATAAAAATATAATAATTTACAATAAAATCACTAGTATTCATAACAAAAGTTGTAATAGCAGGAATCTCAGCATCATTATCTTCGTACATTTCTACAAAACTTGGAACAATACTAACTAAAATAAAGATAATAACACCTATAGCAATACATAAAACTATAATAGGATATGTCATAGCCGAAACCATTTGTTTCCTAGTTTCCTCTTTAGAAGTATAATACTCAGCCATATCATCTAAAACAGAGGTCAGATCTCCAGTAAGTTCAGCAGTTTTTATCATATTAACTAAAAGTGTAGGAAACTTATCTCCTTGTTTTTCCATAGCAACAGACAAATCTTGCCCTTTCAATAATTCATACACAACCTTTTGATAAACTTTTCTTTGTTCTGGTTTACTACTCTGTTTTTCCAAAATTCTAACAGAATCAATTAATGAAATACCTGCTTTTAAATAAGTAGATAATTGTGTAATAGAAAATGAAAGATCAGCAGCTGTAAATCTACCACCAATATTTATATCTATATCATAAAATTTACGAGGCACAACCTCTAACACTTCATATCCTTCATTCTGTAAAAATATCCTAACTTCATCAACACTTGGTCCTTCAAAAGTACCATTTATGATTTTTCCACTACTACCCCTTACTTTATAACGGAAAGAAACCAGTGGTTCTTTGTCGATAACTAGCTTTTCTTTTGAACTAATTTTAGTAGCATTCATCATAGATTCTACTTCTAAAATAGCTTCTTCTTCTTTTGCTCTTTCTTCTTTTACTGCTGTAACTTTTCCTTTACTAAGTTTATCAATAACTGATAAAACTCCAGTATAAGCATAACTTAAAATGCGTTTAGGAGAAAGTAAAATATAATGGACCACATGATAAATAAATATAAATGGCATTGCAATAATCTCCATAACTTTCTCCTCCTTATTCTTATCATTAATATAATTATAACATTCTATTTTTATATTCACAAGTAGGAAAATTAATCATATATTAAAGTAAAGGGAAAGGCTGTGATAATCATGTATAACGGATATAATATGGGGCCTCCCAATTATATGTCAAGAAGAGGAATAAACTGGAACAATATTTTAAATAACACACAAAGAACATTAGGAATAATTAATCAAGCGATACCAATTGTCTACCAAGTAAGACCATTACTTAATAATGCTAGAACTCTTTTTAGAGTAGCTTCTGCTATTAATAGTAATGATGAAGAAATTACTGAAGAAACAAAAGATAATAATTATAATGATAATATAAGTTATGATACAAAAAAAGATAGCAACGGACCTATATTTTATTTATAGGACTTGCTATCTTTTTATTATATTTTTTTAGTAGAAATTTCATCTTTAAGTAAGTTAATGAACTCTTCTATACTTACTGTTGTAGTCTCCTTTTCACCATGCTTTCTATAACTGATAGTGTTATCTGTCTTTTCTTTATCTCCAAGTATTAATGTATAATTAATCTTCCTAGTCTGCGCTTCTCTTAAACGATAACCTAGTTTTTCATTACGATTATCTAGTTCTACTCTAATATCATTTTTCTTCAACTCTTCATATACTTTACTAGCATATTCTCCTTGATAT
>CASEDN010000016.1 GCA_949286645.1 uncultured bacterium | reverse complement strand
CTTTTTCCATGATATTATCAGCAAGATATTTATGAATAACTATTTCATTATTAGTTTTGGGAATAGTACCTATAATGTTAGATAGTAGTTTATCATCTTTAATCTCTACATAGGTAGTAATAGGAATAATAGTATCTTTATCATTAATATCTATATCACCACCTTTTTCTATATCAATAACTATAGAATAATCTGGTAATAATTCTATTAAGTCCCCCAAGCTCCTCCTTAAGGATTCATCTTTTATATAATTAATTTCATCATAAAATATCTCTTTTTTATTCATAATTACCTCTTTTCTACATTATTATAACATCAAAAACATTTGTTTGTAAACATATCAAAACAAAAAGTATAGTTGAATGTATAAAACTATACTATTTCTCAAAACTTGACATTATTACAGGAACAACATTCTTCTTACGAGATACACAATCTTGTAAATACTCACCTTCACTCATTTCTTTATCATAAGCCATATCCATTATGTCTTTTGCTTTTCTATTAAATAAAACATAAGAACCATTCTTAATAATATCTGTAATATATAAAGCGATTAATGAGTAATTATTACCTTCTGCTTCTCTATCAAGTGTATCAAGATATGAATCCATATCTTTCTTAATTTCATCAAAATTAGTAGTAAAGAATTGTCCTATACCTAAAGTCTTATCATCTACAGTATATAGCTTAAAGTCATTATATAGTACATCTTCATGACTCATACCATCAAGCGATGTACCTGCTTTAATTAGGTTAAGACCGTATTCTTCATAATTAACTTCCGCAATACTAGATAACTCTTTAACTGCTTTTCTATCTAATTCTGTAGTTGTAGGTGATTTAAGTATTAAAGTATCTGATAGAATTCCTGATAACATCATACCTGCTATTTCTTTAGGTATTTCAATATTTCTTTCTTTATATAAAGAATAGATAATTGTATTACTTGAACCTACTGCCATATTTCTAAAGTTAATAGGACTAGCAGTAGAAAGACTACTTAAGTTATGATGATCTACTATTTCAACAATCTCTGCTTCATCTAACCCTTCAGCACTTTGTTTCGCTTCATTATGGTCTACTAATATTACTTTCTTAGGATTTTTAGAATCTAAATCAGTAATTCTTAAAAGTCCTAAACATTTACCTGTTTTAGAATTAATAACTGGATAATTAGTATGTCTTAATTTCTTATTAACATCTAAAATGTCATCGACATAACTATTTTCATCAAAGTAAACTGCATCTTTAGTAGTTCTTTCCATTGTTCTAATGTAGTTAGATAAACCAATTAATTTAGCGATATGATAAGTATCATAACTACTTCTAATGATATTAACTCCATTTTCTTTAGCAAGTTCAATATGTTTATCTTTAATTTCACTAAATCCTGATAGAATAATCATTTTAACTTTAGAATTAACAGCATATTCTATAACGCTATGTCTATCTCCTACTATTAAGATATCATCACTAGTTAAATTAACTGTATTAATAAAGGTTGTACTACGATATGCTGCTGCTAATATATTACCAACAACTTCATCATCTGCTCTATTTACTTCTTCAGCATTTAAAACATTAAGTAAGTTATCATAACTAGTTTCAAGTTTCTCTACTTTAGTATTAATAAAAGTATGAGCTAAGTCTTTAATTGTTACTATTCCTTTAAATTTATTTTTATCATCAACAATTGGCACACCAGTTAAACCTTCATTTAACATATATATATAACTATCAAAAATAGATTTCTTTTCATTTAAGAAATATCCTTTATGATAATTAACATCTTTAAGTTGTAATTTAACATCATTTAAGTAAGCAGGCTCTTTTACTTTAAAATATTTTAGCGCATATTTAGTCTCTTTATTAATAGCACTTAAAACACGAGGTTCTACATTAAAACCTAATTGTTTTTTTAAATAAGAATAACTTATCGCTGCACTAACTGAATCTGTATCAGGTTTACGATGTCCAAAAACATATATTTTTTCCATATTACTCCTTCTTTCTACCAGTAGATTATATCATATTTTTCTAACATTTAAAATAGAAAAAAGTGCTTGATCATAATATTTATCTTGATATTTATAGCTTTCTCTTGTAATTCATTCATAAGTCATATTAAGTTTTTTTATCAATCTTAAAGATTTTTTTTCTCAGTAACTACTTCAGCTTCTATTCTATGAACTGGTAACGAACTAAAAGCAAAGTCAATTATTTTTTCTAGAGCTTCCTTCATATAGCCATTGCCTTGATATTTCTTCCCTAAAGTATACCCTAATTTGCATGAATCATTTAAAGTATCTTTACCATGCAATTGAATCATACCTATCATTTCATTTGTTTCTTTTAAAACTAATCCCCATCTGAAATAATTACCTTTAAGATAATATTCAGCATATGTTTCTATTAATTTTTGATACTCTTCAAAATTTTCGAAAGTAACTGAATAATAAAACTTATAGTAATCTATATCATTATAAATATTATCATATAAATTTTTAGCATAAGTTACATCAATTTTCTTTAAATATAATCTTTCTGTTTCTAATTATTCAAATAAATCATTATTTTCCATATTATATTTCCTTTCTATATTGGGTTAACATGAATTACTGTTAAGTAAATTTCATCAAACTTTTCAAGTTCCCTTTCTATTTTATTAGCAATATCATGAGATTCATATGTTGACATTTTACCATCTACAAAGATAGTAAAAGATATTTGATATTTATAACCTACTGGCGTGGCATTAAAATGAGTTATTTTCTTTACTTCGCTATATTTCTTAACTACTTCTAAAACTTTATCTTTAGTATCATTATCTATGGCTTTATCCATTAAGACGTCATAACTTTCTTTAAATATCTTAAGTCCACTAATTAGAATCCATAAAGCAATTAAAACTCCAACTAAGCCATCTACAAAGTATATACCAAAACTAGTTAATATAATTGCTAGTAAGTTAATAGTCGTAATAATAGCATCATATAAATGGTCTTTTGAGTTAGCTTTCAAAAGTAAACTATTTAGACTCTTAGAAAGTTTATTAGTATAGAAATATAAAGATAATTTAATTACTATAGTAATTATACAAACTACTATTAGCATATATGAAAAGGTATAATCGCTTTTAACTATAATTGATTCTAGTGAGTCTTTAAATAAAGTAAGTGCTACTACAATAATAACAATACTTATTAAAAGAGAATAAATATATTCTGCTTTACCATGACCTAAATTATGGTCATCATCACTAGGTTTACTTGCTATTTTATTACCTATCAAAGTCATAAGAGATGAGAAAATATCTCCTAAACTATTAATAGCATCAGCCATCATCGCTTGACTTGAAGTAAAGAATGAAGCGATAAATTTAATTACAAATAGAAATAAATTAAAAAATATTCCTAAAAAACTTGCTATTTTAGTAGCTTTAAATCTTTGCATAACATCATACTCCTAATTAATTATATTATTATTTAATAGTATCTACTCG
>CASEDN010000015.1 GCA_949286645.1 uncultured bacterium | reverse complement strand
AAGTCCTTTCGTATAATTTTTTATTTCAATTAATATTTTATACGACTTATTGCTTTTTTTCTATATTGATGGTGTCACATCAATTGTAACTCTACATATACGCTTAATAAAAAATAATGTTTTCTATTTACAATTAACTTTTAAATATGATATAGTAATTCTTGAAATGACTGTGATTAAGAAGTAGTAGTAAATGATTTCTTTAAAGAGAGTCTATGGTAGGTGAGAATAGATAAGAATAGTTTATGAATTCATCTTAGGAGTTCCTATAACAAAATTATAGGCGTTAATTCGCGTTAAGATTAATGAGTTAGTTACAATAACTATAAATTAAGGTGGTACAGTGTTAGTTTCTTTAACGCCCTTAAGTTATAGTTGTTTTTTATTTTAGAAAGGTGATGTTTATGAATATTGAAGATATTAAAAAGGAAATTGAGAAAGATTTAGAAAATGTTAAGGACTTAAAAGAACTTAATGAATTACACGTTAAATATTTAAGTAAGAAAGGTATTATTACAGAACTTAATAGTAAGATTAAAGATGTTCCTAATGATAAGAAAAAAGAGTTTGGTATGGAAGTTAATTCTTTGAGAACTTACTTTAATGAAAAGTATAATGCCCTAAAAGATAAGTTTGAGGAAGATGAGTTAAATAAAAAGTTAGAAAGTGAATCTATTGATATTAGTCTACCTAGTACAAAGGTTAGTATAGGTTCTCCTAATATCTTAGAGAAATTAATAGAAGAAGTAGAAGAAATCTTTATGTCTATGGGTTATGATGTAGTAGATGGACCTGAAGTTGAGGAAGATAAATATAACTTTGAAATGTTAAATATACCTAAAGGACATCCTGCAAGAGATGCTCAAGATACATTCTATATTGAAGGAGAAGAGATACTACTTAGAAGTCAAACTTCACCTGTTCAAGTTAGAACAATGTTAAAAGCAGAAGGTAAGAAGCCAGTTAGAGTTATCTGTCCTGGTAAGACATATAGAAGAGATGATGATGATGCGACTCATTCTCATCAATTTATGCAAATAGAAGGATTACTTGTAGATAAAGATATATCATTATCTGATTTAAAAGGTACTTTTGAAGTTGTATTTAAAAAGTTATTTGGTGATAGTGTTGAAGTAAGATTAAGACCAAGTTATTATCAGTTTACAGAACCATCAGTTGAAGTAGATATTAGTTGTTTTAATTGTAAAGGTGATGGTTGTAATGTTTGTAAAAATACAGGATTTATTACTATCTGTGGAGCAGGGGTAGTTCATCCAGATGTTCTTAGAATGAGTGGATTTGATCCTAGTGTTTGGTCAGGATTTGCCTTTGGTTTTGGAGCAGAGAGAGTTGCCATGCTTAAATATGGTATTAATGACTTAAGAGTTTTCTATAATACAGACTTAAGAGAAGTTAATAATTTTGATAGAGGGGAGATTAGTAGTAATGATTAATTTAGAATGGGTAAAAGATTATATTGATATAAGCGATCAAGATTTAGAAGAGTTAGCGGTTAAAATAACAGAATCTGGTATTAATATTGAAAAAGTTATTACTAATAAAATAGATAATTTAGTAATAGGTAAAGTTGTTAGTTGTATAGACCACCCTGATAGTGACCATTTACATTTATGTCAGGTAGATATAGGTAAAGAGGAACTACAACAAATAGTCTGTGGGGCTCCTAATGTAAGAGAAGGACTTAAAGTAATAGTAGCATTACCAGGAGCTGTGCTTCCAGGAGACTTTGCTATTAAATCAAGTAAGATTAGAGGAGTAGAATCTAATGGTATGATTTGTGCTTTATATGAATTAGGTCTTGAAGAGAAAACTGATGAGACTTATGCTAAAGGTATTGAAGAATTAAATGAAAATGCTCCAGTAGGAAAAGACCCTCTTGTATACTTAGGTCTTGAAGATACTTTATATGAGTTAGATATTCATAAACATCGTAATAACGACTGTTACTATCATATTGGTTTTGCTTATGAAATCTCTGCGATATTAAATAGAAAAGTAAAACTACCTGATTTATCTTATAGTGAAGATAAAGATAACATTAATAACCATTTTAAATTAGAAGTTGATACACCTAAATGTCCTTATTACTTAGCAAAGATGGTTACTAATGTTGAGATTAAAGAGTCACCTGATTTTATTAAAAGGAGATTATTATCAGTTGGTATGAGACCAATAAACAATGTTGTTGATATTTCTAATTACGTTATGTTAGAGTTTGGTCAACCACTTCACTTCTTTGATAAAGATTCTCTAGGCGATAAAATACTAGTTAGAGATGCTAAAGATAATGAGTTAATTACTACTTTAGATGGTAAAGAAAGAACTCTTAAATCTAGTGATATTGTTATTACTGACGGAACTAAGCCTATTTGTGTTGCCGGTGTTATGGGAGGACTTACTACAGAAGTTGAAGATACTACTAAAAATATCTTGATAGAAGCAGCTATCTTTGATCCTGTTAGTATTAGATATACAGCAAGTCATTTAGACCTTAGAAGTGAAGCAAGTATAAGATATGGTAAAGGATTAAGTTATGAATACACTAATATGGCTATCAATAGAGCTTGCCACTTATTAGAAAAATATGCTAATGCAACTGTTCTTTCTGGAACTGTTATGCATGAAAGACTTGATAAGACTCCTAAAGTAGTAGAGTTTTATCCAATAGAAGTAGATAAAATGCTAGGACTTAAAATAGATGAAGAAGATATGAAACATGAGTTAGAAAGACTAGACTTTCCATATACTATTAAAGATGGTAAATTTACTGTAACTATTCCTAGTAGAAGACTAGATATTGATTCTAATGTTAATGATATAGCAGAAGAGATTGGTAGACTTTATGGATATCAAAATATAAAAGGAACTCTTCCTAATATTGAAGTAAAAAAAGGTGAGTATGTAGGAGATGTTAAATATCGTAAAGCTATATCTAAACGTCTTAGAAGTTTAGGACTTAATGAAGTTAAAACTTATACTTTAGTATCACCCTCAATGGCTTCTAGCTTTGATTATGAAGAAAAAGAAAGAATCACTTTACCTAATCCTATGAGTATTGATAAGAGTGTTATTAGAACAAGTTTAATTCCATCATTAATGAATGTTTATAATTATAATAAAGCTCGTAAAGTTGAAGATATAAATATCTATGAAATCGCTAAAACTTACGATAAAGCTTATAATGAAGAATCTAAAATTGCATTCTTAATGAAAGGTAATTACATTACTAATTCTTGGAAAGGTTCTATGAAAGTAGACTTCTATTTAATGAAAGGAATAGTAGAAAGTATTCTTGATTATCTAGGCTTTAAAAACCGTTATAGCTTTGTTAAAAGTAATGTCTCAGACTTACATCCAGGAATTTCTGCAGATATTTTACTTGACCGTAAAAGAATAGGTATTATGGGTAGAGTT
>CASEDN010000014.1 GCA_949286645.1 uncultured bacterium | reverse complement strand
GTATTAATCCAACCAGGACATATAGTATTTACTCTAATATAAGGAGCGAAATAATTAGCAAGATTATGAGTTAGAGAAATAACTCCTGCTTTAGAAGCATCATAGTCAATAGACTCTGGATATGTCGTATCAAGACCATTAGTAGATGAAATATTAATGATATTACCAGTCTTTCTTTCTAACATTTTAAGTCCTATTTTTTTAGATAATAAATATGTACCTACAAGATTAACTTCTAAAGTTTTCATAAAGTCTTCTTTAGTCTTTAGAGTAAAATCTTGATCAAGAGCAATTGAAGCATTATTAATTAAGATATCAAGATGACCAAACTCTTTATAAATTTCTTCAATCATAGAATCATTATCTTCTTCTTTAGATATATCACATTTAATTACTAAAGCTTTTACTTTATAATTAGATTCTACATATTTTTTTAATTCTAAAGCTTCTTCTTTACTATTATTATAATTAATAACTACATCATAACCATTCTTAGCATATTCTAAGATAATAGCTTTCCCAAGTCCTCTACTACTACCTGTTACAAGTACATTCATTATAACCAACTCCTGTTAGTATTATAATGTAAGAATCAAAAAAAAGAAAGTACTAAGACGCACTTTCAAGTTCAATGATAAATGGATTGTTTTTAGTTCCATCTCCACTAGTTATTACTACATTAAATTTTAGATTTAACGCAGGGCGAATGCCGCGAGGTACTTGATATGATCCATAAAAACCACGACCAACTTCTTGTACATAGCGAACAGCTGAATTTGGTGTATGAGGAGTCAAAGTCCAATGAGATGTACTATTACTATAAACTTCAAATTGTCCTGACATTAATTCACAAAATCTTAATAATCCTATTTTGGCTGTTGTTTGAGATGTTGTTAATGAACTCATATTTACATCTGTATATTTAGCTAATCTATAATTTCCGCCATCTGCTACAGTCCCCATATACCATGTTGTATTTTCTTCAACCATAGTACTATAATATTCTCCTACATAATTGGTTAAATATTCGCCATTTAAAAATTTTCCCATTGTTGTTTCACTTGAATAATAAAATAATCCCAAGTTAAGAAGTTTAAATACCCCAGAGTCTTTCAAAGACTCTGCACTAACTATCTTGGTTAAACCTGGCGTTTCATGACTTACTATCCTGTATAAGTTATTTTCTCCAATTCCAAAACGAATATATTCACCACTGTATCGTGTATTAAGAGAAGTTCCAGATAAATTAGTATCATTATCTCCCTCTAAACGATAAGGATTATCCACAGTCCCATCTCCATCCACTATTTTTATATCAGATTTTAGATTAATTGATGGACGAGTACCATGTGCCGCAGCCGATGTAGCAGTTGAATCTTTGCCATGAAGAGAACCACTACTAGAAATAAAGTACATATTAGCAGTACTATAAGGAGTTAATGTCCACCAACTAAGACCATTATTTAAGTAACCCGTTGAACTTGATGTACCCTTATAACTCATTGTATATTCATATACATTTAATAACCCTACAGCAGCTTCTACCATTGTTGTTTCTGGTGGTTTATCTGTTGTTGTCATCATAGTTGCATTCCATTTACTATCCATTTTTATAAAGTTCTCTGGCTCTCTTAAGTTTCCTAAGAAACCATCTACACTAGTATCATTTAACCATTGTTCAACATGGCTTTCTTCAAAAGATGTATTTTTAGATCCATTATATGGTACAGTGCTTATATTCCACTGAGCAACTAATTTTGTCGTCTTTTCTTCATTATTAACTGATATCGCTCTCCATAACTTTCCTGAGTACCAAATATAGTTATTTGGATCTTCACCTGTTATAAATGTATCTTCTCCATCATCAAACGTACCTCCACCAGTAATATTTTTTATAATTGCACTAGAAACAGGGCCATTAACAATTACTCTATCACCAGATTTACCATAAACATTTATCTGAACACTAAACTGTAAGTTCCCTCCATCTCCTTGAGGATTATAATTTTCATCTACCCACATTCTCAAACGATAATTATTACTCTCACTACTATTCATACT
>CASEDN010000013.1 GCA_949286645.1 uncultured bacterium | reverse complement strand
TTGGAATAAAAGAACCTAAACCACTTTTAGAAAAAGATTTAGAATATAAATTAATTAGGCATATAGAAGATTTTTTGCTTGAATTAGGTAAAGGTTTTATGTTCGTTGGTAGTCAGCAAAGAATAACGCTTAACAATACTGATTATTATGTTGATATGGTATTTTATAATAAGTTTCTTAAATCTTATGTTTTAATTGATTTAAAAATGAATAAGTTAAAAGCAGAAAATTTAGGACAAATGAATATGTATTTAAATTATTATGAAAAAGTAGTAAATAGCGAGGATGATGGAAAACCAATAGGCATTATATTATGTGCCGAAAAAGATAAAGTTGCCTTAGAATATGCTTTAGGTGGTTTATCTAATAATATTTTTGCGTCAACTTATACTTATTATATTCCTAATAAAGAACAATTAATTAGGGAAGTTGAGAAAGTATTAAAAGAAAATGAGTAAAATTTGTAATAATATTATGTTAATTTTAAATTTTTTAGTTGCCGAAAAGTTGCTGAAAAGTGGTCGAAAAGTGGCCGAAAAGTGGTCGAAAAGGGGTCGAAAAGTGGCCGAAAAGTGGCCGAAAAGTGGTCGGAATGGATGAAAGGGTGTAAAAAATTTTTGTGGGTAAATAGTAGTTAATGATATATTTCATTATCTACTATTTTTTCTATTTCACCCCAATGCTCACTTTCATACATACATCTTAATGCAATCATATAATTAGCACCTTCAACACTCCATCTCATTCCTGCTTGTTTTAATCTAAGTTGTACTACAGTTTTATTAGAACTTTCTATTGCACCACTACCTACAAACCAATCATTATGTTCATAAGTAGAATAATCTATTTTATTTTTGTTATTTTCTAAATAAACTGGTAAATTACAAACAGTCTTAGGTACTGTTATGTCTTTATATTTCTTTAATTCTTTTACTATCAAATCATATTCTCTAGAATAACAATAACCGATTATTTTATCTCTAAATTTCTCTACCTTTTTAGTATCATCATTAAATATAAACTTACCATAATTGGTTATATTTTCTATTAAGTGAAACTTATCTAATATTTGAATAGCTTCAGGAAATAGTTCATCTATCATATTTCTAATCCAAGTGGCACCATCAGAAATAAAAACTATTTCTTCATATTCCCAATATTTTAGTTCTACTGCTTTGGCAAATACCATGATTTTAAAAGTTTCAACATTACCAATATAAGAAACATATTCTTTATGATTAATGATATTAGATTTGTCTTTTCTTTTATACATATCATCATCAGAAAAGAAAATACCTAATTTATTTTCTCTCCAGGTAGAACCATTTTCATCTTCTATTCTAGTATTAACACTTGCACCATCTGCTTGAATATATAAAGTACCTTTCTTTTTAGTTACAGTCATATCTATATTAGTGCGATTATTCCAAATTTCTATAGCTTTATTATAATTATAATCATAAACTAATTTGCCTACATATTTAGTTATTTTCATTACAGTAACATAAGATATTTTAACTCCATATACCCTATATATAATCTCACTAGCTTTTTGAAATGATGCTTGATTTTGTCCCCAAAAGGCTATTTCTATCATCATTTTTAATGATACTTTAAATGGTAATTTATCTATTCCTAGATATTCATCTAAAGGAGTAATTAATTTGCTTTTTAAGTTATATTTATCTAAATCAATAATATCATTTATTTGAAGTATGGTTCTATAAATTTCTATTTTGCCATTTAACATTATGATTTCTATTTTACTTTTTCCATGATTTTTTAATTTGAATCCTTTTTCTTCCCACTCTTGTTTTTTTTAGTTATTAGTTCATGTTCATTTATACTTTTAGATATCAACTCCTCTATATGGGTATTAATAATACTCTTGCAATCATCAATGCTGTTCATTGCTAATTCTTCAATAGAATTTATATCTAAACCATCATTAGATATAAGCCTATTAAAGTTTGTATCTAAATTATTTATGTTTTTCTCAAATTGTTCTATTGTTCTCATACTTATCTACCACCTTTATTCTTTAGATAAGTATAACATAACCATTATTTTACCCACAAAAAATTTTTACACCCTTTATGAAAAAATCATTTGACGTAAAGTCATTTTTATGCTAAAATCATATTGTTTGTAGCTTGTTATACCTCTTATTTGAGTGTAAGCTGTAAACCGCATTGAAGAGGTAGAAATTACTTTCTAGAGTAATACCTTAAGAGCGAGTCTTTAGTTTAAAAAAGGAGGTTAAAAAATGTATGCAGTAATTAAAGTTGGTGGAAAACAATATCGTGTTAGTGAAGGAGATGAAATCTTCGTAGAAAAATTAAATGCTAACGTTAATGATGTTGTTACTTTTGGAGAGGTTTTAATGCTTGATTCTAAAGTAGGTTCCCCTTATTTATCTAATGTCACTGTAGAAGGTACAGTCTTAAAAAATGGTAAAGCTAAGAAAATACGTATTTTTAAGTATAAGAACAAATCTAGAAGTAACCGTAAAACTCAGGGACATAGACAACCATATACTAAAATTAGAATTACTAAGATTAATGGTTAATTATGATTAGAGTAAAAGTAGAAAAAGAAAAAGGTTATTTTAAAAAGATAAGTATATTAGGTCATGCTATGTATGATGAATATGGTAAAGATATAGTTTGTAGTGCCGTTAGTTCTATTGTTACTACAACAATAAATGGTATTCTTACTATTGATAAAAGTACTATAACTTATCTTGCTAGTAGTAAAGGTTT
>CASEDN010000012.1 GCA_949286645.1 uncultured bacterium | reverse complement strand
ATAACTACTACTATTAACTTGAGTTGAAGCGTGTATTTCAAGATTAGGATACTTTTCTAAACATAAAGAAATCATACCAAAGTCTTGCATAAGAATATCATCTACTCCTAGACTATATAAAAACTCAACTTCTTTAAGGAAATCTTCTACTTCATTTTGCTTTACTAAAGTATTCATTGTTACATAAATCTTAACACCATAGATTTTTCCTAACTTCAAGACTGTTTTTAATTCATCATCAGTAAAGTTCTTAGCATAACTCCTTGCTCCAAACATTTTACCTGATAAATATATAGCATCGGCCCCATTATTTAAGGCTGCATAAAATGAATTTATATCCCCAGCTGGTACTAATAGTTCCATAAACATCACTGTCTTTCTATCAATATTTAAATACATCTATATCATACAAAATATTAACGTTTTAAACAAGAAAAAAGTACTAAGATTTATCTTAATACTTTGCTTCTTCCTTTTTCTGCGTAATCTTCTAATTTTTCCCAACTAAGATGTTTTGCATCTAAGATAGTTATTTCTTCCTCAGCTACGCTATTTATAGCATCCTTATTTTCCATGAAATATTTTAATCTTTCCATTTTATCAACCTTAGTATCATAACGACTTTGTGTTGCTACACAAATTAATGGTATAGCTCCTCCATATATGATAGGTGAAAATGGAGAAGAAAATAAATTACCAATAGTATTATAAGTTTCATTAATAACATTACCTAGACCTGTTCCTGCCATTATCGTTGGTTCGATTCCAAATATATTTCTTGCAAATTAGTAACCTTTACTTCTTCTTCCTTTTTTCTAATTCTTTCTTCTTTAGTTTTTACTTTAAACATATTAATACCCCCTTGTTAAAGTATCTATATTATACCAAGCAAGTATGATTGTGTCAAATATATAACTTATTATTATCTAATTCATTATCTTTACCTAATAATAAATTTTCAAAAAACATAACTAAGTAACGTTTATCTTCTTTAATACCTTTATTATAATTTGTATAATTCGCTCTTACTAAAGCATTTCTAAAATATAGAGAATTATCTTTAAATAATTCATTATTAACTTCAAAACCCATACTTATTAAATATTTTTGAATAAAGATAGCAGTTGTTCTAGTATTTCCTTCACTGAATGGATGCACTTGCCAAATTCTTGATGTAAACTCTGTTATTCTATTTACTAATTCACTCTCATTCATATTAATATAATCTATATTTTTTTCTTCTTCAAAATCATATTTTAAAGACTCTTCTATCAAGTCATAAGACTGATAACTTACTGTATCATTATCTAATATTTCTTCATCTTTAGTAATATTATAAGTTCTAAATTCTCCAGGATGATATATATCTTTATCAAGATTTTGAAATAATCTTTTATGATAGTTTTTATAAGTCAGATAATCAAATCTAAAGGCTTTATCACTTAATATCTCATAGATAGCAAGCGATACTTCATCAGCTTCTTTTTCACTATTAGATACATTGTTATCTTTAGAATAGTATGATGTTATATCATCTTTAACTTCTTTATATGTTTTTTTACCATCAATATGTTCATTAGTTAACTCTACCATATATTTAGATGGTTTTAATCTATCAACATCTTGTAATCCAAAGGCAATATTCCAATATAATTGTTTAACTTTAGGACTTTTTTCATCAAATACTTCAATATAAGTTTTTTCGTTCATAGTTATCACTCCCTCTTAATCTATAAATATAATTTTGATATTAAATCATCTTGATATGCTTGATATTTCTTTACATATTCTTCTTTTTTACTAGAAGGTAAGTCTGCTATTTTAACACCTAACTTACTTCTAGGTCCTGTATATATCTTAGTTGTTTTAATTATAGATTGTCTTGCTAATCCCAATTCTTTTGCTAACTTCTTATCTAATAAAACATCATAGATACCACATTCTGCAGATGAAGAGATAATTACATAATGGATATCTACATACTGTAACTGATTATTACTATCATCACCAATTACTAAAACTGGTCTTACTTTCGCTTCTTTTGTATTATTAGGTTTTGTTGCTACATAAGTCCAAATTTCTCCCTGCATTAATCCCACTCCTCATCATCTGGTTGTAATACATAACTAGTAAAATAGGAAGCAATATTAGATTTAGGAATTGTCTTATCACTTCTCTCATCTGGATCCAAACCTGTGCGTGATAATAACCAAGGTTCTTCTTTATGGGTTATCTCTTCTAAATACTTGCCATCATATTTTGCATAATTTCTCTTAACGTATTCTAATAAGTCTATAACATCTTTATTAAAGTCTTTTAAGTTATAATTTAAATCAATAGGATTATACTCATAATTTTTATATTCGTGATATATAGAAGGAATAACTGGCCCATGAACCCAAGCTTCAAAGTCATCATTAAATAGCGCTTTATCATAAAAAGCATAAGAAAAACCTTGAGCAAAATATAATAATTTTTGTAATTTTAAAGGTTCAGGATGTAGTTCATTTATAAAGTATTTAGCAATGTCCATAGCTTTATATTCATTTTCCATTAATTAATCTCCTCCTAACGTTTTATTAAATATAGAATAGCATAACCTAAACAAATATTCTAGTTATTTTATGAAAAAAAGTACTAAGAGTTATCTTAATACTTTTTATCAAAAAAATACTATTTCATTTTTCTTAATTTCTCTTCTGCTTTAGCTTGTGAGATTGCAACTGGAATAGATGCTAAAAGACCACCAGTTGCTAATGCCACAGGCCAAGTTTCTATAACACTGTATATAGAATTCATAAAATCTCCATACCAACTATTTGACATATCAAAGTTTACTCCAAAAACATTACTTGCTACAGCAAATCCCATAGGAATAGCAGCTAAAGCCACTCATGCAACCGCTCCTTTAATAGCATAGTTCCTCTTCAAATCTTTCTCATAGATTTCTAAATTTGTAACTTTATTTTCTTTAGTATTTTTCATATTAATATTCTCCCTTTACTAAAGTAGCTATATTATAATATTTTTTTCTTATAGAAATCAAATTATCTCTTGGTCATCTTTAATTATTTGCATTTCATTATTTAACTTTAACATCTTTTGATCTAGTGCATGAATATCTTCTGCACACTTATGCATACCTTCTTTTATTTCTTCTGGTATTTCTCCTTTAAATTTATAAGTTATTTTATGGTCTAAACTAGCCCAAAAGTCCATTGCAACAGTTCTAATTTGTATTTCTGCTTCCACCAAAGTAACACCATCTATTAAATAAACTGGTACATAAACACTTAAATGATAACTAGAATAACCTGTGTCTTTTGGATTAGTAATGTAATCTTCTTTATCATGAACAGTTATTTGATCACTATTTTCTATTAATTCTACTATCTTATGAACATCTGATAAAAATGAACAAACAATTCTTATACCAACCATATCATGAACATGTTCTTCTATATTTTTAGTTGTTACTTCATAACCTCTAGATATTAATTTTTTACTAGCACTTTCATAACTCTTTAATCTTGATTTTATATGTTCAACAGGATTATAGTTATTTTCAAGTTCATAATCTTGTAACAAAATACTAATTTCTGTTTCTAATGTTTTTAAGGCAGCAGAATATTTTAAGATTAATTTTTCTAATTCCTTATCTTCTTTCATAATCCTCCTTTCCAAGATATAAGAACACTAGACTATTTATCTTCTAAGTCTAGTGTTTCTATTTCTTCTACTACAGCCATTTGTTGTTCTACAATAATTTTTAATTTGCGTTTAAATATCTTTACATTTTTCTCTAATCTATCCGCTTCATCCTCTATTTTTCTAGCTTTCAATAATGACTCTCCCACTATCCTTGAAGCATTATGTTTAGCATCACTAACTATAATATCTGCTTCTTCTCTTGCTAGTCTCTTAACATTATCAGCAGTCTTTTCAGCATTAATTAAAGATTGTTTTAAGGTATTTTCTAAATCCACATAGTGACTTAATTTTTCTTTAAGATCTGCTATTTCTTTTTTTTGATCTTTACACTTTTTTATTATACCTTCTGTTTCTTTAATTACATCTGTTACAAATTTATTAACTTCTGCACGATTATAACCATTCGCCTCATAGTTAAATTTGTCCATTAATATCACATCCCTTAATACGGGTTATTACCAATCAAATTCATCGTCTTCTTGTTTTTTAGATTTTCTTGTAGTCTTAGGAGCAGCATCATCACTTATTTCTCCTTCTACATTAACATTATTCGGAGTACATAAAAATATTCCTCCTCCTAATTTTTGTAAATCACCACCAATAGCATATAAAGTACCACTTAAAAAGTCCACTATTCTTTTCGCTTGATCTGGTGTTACACGTTTTAAATTAACAACAACAGCATTTCTTTCTTTTAGATAATCTGCTATTTGTTGACTTTCAGAATAAGCACGTGGTTCTAATAACATCATTTTACTACCAGCAACACCATTTTCATCCATATAATCATCTCTACTCACTTTATAATACTCCTCCTCTTTTATTTCTTCTTCATAATCTCCATCATCACTACCGATTAGTTTTTTTAATTTATCTAAAGCCATAATTTATCCTCCTATTAATATATATTATAGTAACATATTTTTTCTAATTAGAAAAGTATTTAATTATTTTTATACCAAATATTTTTAATATCAACATTATTAGACAAAGGCTCCGGATCAGCTTTTTGAAATTGCATATTAATTGGAACCTTAAAAGCACTACCAAAGGCAATCGCATTACCAGGTTTTAAATTTTTTAGTTGATTAGCTACTTCTAAAGAAATAGATGGAACCATATCTTTAATATAAGCTAAATCTTTAGGATGCAATGTTCTTAAAATAACAAAGTTTGAACATTGAGAAATAGCAGTATCAGAAAGCTCGCTAGGTCTTTGGGTAATCAAACCAAGTAAAACTCCATATTTACGTCCTTCTTTAGTTATACGATCAAAAATATTATAACCAAGTATTTCAGTATCTGTATCTTTTTGAACATATCTATGTGCTTCTTCAATTATTATATGATATGGTACACTACCACGTTTCTCATTAGCAACCGCTGTATCAAAAATTAACTTTGATATTATTTTTGTGATTACTTTTGCAAGACGATCTTCAATATAACTAATATTAAAGTTTATTATTTGAGACCTCTCACCATTCATATTAGTAAATAATCTATCTAAAAAAGTATCTTTAGATATATAAGATGTTGAATCAAAGAAGACATGATTAGGACTATTAGCAAGAGTATGTAATCTAACACTCAAGACATTAGCATAATCATAGACTCTATCACTCTTTAGTATTCCTTCACTAATTAAAGCAAAATCCATCGCTGTTTCTAAGTCCTTTAAAGTATATGCAATAAGCTTTTCAGGTCTATCCTCTAAATTAAAGTCATCCATTATAAACTGTTTCACAAAATTAACAACTAATTCCATCTCCATTAATTTACCAGTTTTATCTATATATAAACACTGTTTAAAAGTTCTAGTATATCCAGGTTGAACAATCTTTGCTTCTAAACTTAAATCATCTGTATTAAATTTAGTAAGTACTGCTATTACTTGGTCTCTTATTTTAGTAGATTGATGTCCACTCAAAAGAATATCTAGTACTGCTCTTGCAATAATATCATTTTTATATTTAATAACATCAGGATCATCTCCTGTTAGAATAGTAACTAATGATAAAGCTTTTTCAATAATAGGAATCTGATTAGGCGTTGTTACATCAAGAAGTAATGCTAAATCATCTACTCCTAATAACCAAAGAGGAACATTTAAGATCTCACTGTTTGCATTATCAGGATTAGTAGTATAGGTTTTATAATGTATATTAGGATTTACTTTATCAACATCACCTAAAGCTCTTGTATATTCGCCATAAGCATCAAACATAATGACATGAGCACCAACTGGACTCTTTCTAGGATCTGTAAAAACATTTTGTAAAATACGACTAACAGAATATGATTTACCAGCACCAGAGTTCCCTAATATGGCAAAGTGATTACTAAAAAAACCATTTATATCAACGTTTATTTTATAATTCTGATAAATATTAGAATACCCAAAAGTAACTTCATTAGCAGTTGATTCAACTGGACCAAGTATTAAAGAAAGTTCATCCATAGTCACAATCCTAGTAGTTGATCTAAAAGACGGTTTAACACTTATACCAGGCAAAAATTCATTATTTTTTATTTCCCCAATAATATTTATTTTTAAAGTTGTTTTTGTACTATTAACAATTTCTCCTACTATTTTAGTTTCATTGTCTTCAAATATAACATGCAAATTCAAAAGATTAGCTTGTTTACTTAAATCTATATTTAAATCTAAAATGACATTATTATCTATTATTTCTCTAATAGTTCCTAACATGAAAACACCTTCTTATTCTATAAAAATTATACTATAAATTCCTGCTAGTAACAAGTGCATTTTAATATTTATTATATATCACTTGACTAACTATTTATTTTTTATAAAGTTTAAATACTTAGTAATTATTACTATATTATCAGCAGTTAAATTACTTTTGATAATACTATATAAAATATAACCCACTTTATTATACTAGTTTAAGAATTGCTTTAATGTGGAAAAGAGAAATTAAATGGTAAAATAAAAACCCTTATAAAAATAAGGGAAAAATTCTAACTGGCGTCCCCAGAGGGAATCGAACCTTCATCTAAGCCTTAGGAGGGCCTTGTTCTATCCGTTGAACTATGGGGACAAATAAAAAAGATACTTATATTTTAACATATCTTTTAATATTTGTTAAGCCATTATAGGATTTAATAAAATATTTAAGTTTCCACTAATTTCTTCACCATCATTATTCCAAATAGTAATAGTATAAGTTTTAGTTTCATTTATTTCCAAATTATTTTCTAAAATATAACCATCAAGTGATAAATTTCTAATATCATTTTGATAACCTTCATTATCAGTTAAAACGTAACTAATATAATTATTATTATCATTAGTTAAGTTATTAAAATTAATAATAAAACTTATTTCCTTATCACTATCATTAGTAACTGTTAAGTCTTTTGTAATTTTATTAGAAGAAAGTTCTAAGTAATCAAAACCACTGTATGCAATATCTTTATTAAATTCAATATTATTAGCTTTAAGAGACTCCCTTATTCTCACCTTATGTTGATAAGGTCCAAACCAAAACCAAGTAAGTAATGATATAACTACTACTACAAAAATTATATCTATAACATATTTTCTAATTAATAAATCTCTTGTATTAGTCATATTCGTACCCCCTTTAATTAAGGCATATTATAACATATTTTCTCTAATTAGACAAGACTATCTATAATTTTATCCAGTTCTTCTCTTTCTTTTTCACTAGTATTATCAGTATCTAATTCTTTACCAAACCAGTCTGGTAATATTTCTTCTTTCGCTATTTTTTTAGATGCCGTTTTATTTTTAGTTGTATTAGTAGCGAGCTTTTTCATCTTTTTATATTCCTTTTCTGTTAACTTCATCGCTTCTTCTACAGTTTCAATATTAAGTCGTTTCCACTGACCTGCAATTGTTTCTAAATAATTACGATTTAACTTTTGATTATTTATTTTTAAAGCATAAGAAATCAAAACATTAACAACTCCCGCACTTAGTTTTTGATCTATCATCAAGTCTTCTATTAAATTTAAATCTCTTTTAGTAGGTTCTGCTCCTTTCATTTTACTTTTTAAATAATCATAAGGACTAGTATTTTCAAAAGTATAAGCCATTTTAGCCCATTTAGAAGTATCTCCTTCAGGTTTCTTTAAATAATCTGGTTGCGTTTGATAAACAAGGGTTGGAAGACTTCCTACATTTTCGAAGGAATAATAGTTACGACAATTCTTTCTTAAGAGAGTTTTATCAATTAAACCTTTTTCATTTAAAGAAGTTCTAACAAGTCCACTCATTCTTTCTGTATCAATATTATAAACTAAAGCAAGATTATTAATTAGTTTTTTAGTATCTTTATCGAAGCATCGATTACTAACTAGTCCACTAGGAATAGAAGATATTAAAAGATTAAAGTCTATCATATCATCTAGGATAATTGATGCCTCCTCACGTTTTTCTATATCTTCAATAACTTCAAATGGTTTTAAATTACTACTTTTAAACACTTCATTAAATTTATGAGAAACATCTTCATAATCAGTTAATCTAACACGTGGTACTTTAAACATTTCTACTCGTTTATCATATTCTTTCTTACCTATATTATTATATAGGACTATATTCAATATTGGATGATTAAAAAAATCATTAGCATTAATTGGAGAATACAAAAGATAGACATAGTTATTAACACTACCCTTTTTTAAATAAGTTTTTAAAAGTCCAACTGCCTCTAACTTCTCTCTTGCAATCATAATATCTTCGAGTCTTAGTTGCATTATGCTCATTAAATGATGATGATTTAAATCATTACTCAAACGATTAAACTCATCCAAATCATCTATTAAGGTAAAATAAAGACTAATAGCAGCATAACCTACTATTGGTTGATAAAGCATAGTTAAAAGGCGCCTATCTTCTTCCTGAAGG
The DNA here is from genome assembly GCA_949286645.1 of uncultured bacterium. Classification (GTDB taxonomy): domain Bacteria; phylum Bacillota_I; class Bacilli_A; order RF39; family UBA660; genus Onthousia. The sequence continues at coordinate 1,871 of CASEDN010000012.1, read as the reverse complement.
ACAGTCTTATTAACTACTATATAGGTATCTGCTGGTAATAATGTAATATTTTTCATAGTCTTCACTTCCTAGAAAATAGTATAGATGATTATAAAAAAAAATTCTACTAAAATTTAAAAAAGACTAGAAGTTTTTTACCTCAAGTCTATTTTTTCTTTTTCTTATCAATTGGTTCTATCTTAACAGTATAACCAATAGGTTCTAATATTTTGATTAGTGTATTAATTTGTGGAGATGTTATTAAATTTTCAATTCTTGTAATAGTTAATCTAATAACTCCAGATTGATTAGCCATAGCTTCCTGAGTTAAATGATTATCCTTTCTTAATTTAATAAAATCTTGTACAAATTCATACTCTAATTCTTTTAACTTATCTTCTTTATTTTTATCCATAAGTCTCCCTCCTGCCAATAATGTAACACAGGATATACTGTTTATCAATAGTTTTTTATAAAAATTGTATTTTTTTATAAATTGAGCTATTCTAAACATCTAATTCAATTTCAAAAGGATTATTTTTAGTTCCATCTCCAGATGTTATGATAACGTTTGACTTTAAATTAAATGCTGGTTTTATATAACCACTATTCTGGCAATTTGAACTAAAAAAATTTGCAGCAGGGTGTACTTTTAAAACTCCCGCTAAAGTACCGGACTTCCTCGTTAACGTCCAATAATCGTTAGTTGGTAAATCAGATATTGGAAATTGACCTGACATTAACTCAGCTACTCTTAATAATCCTACTTTTGCTTCAGTACTTCTCGCTGTACTCGCCATAGAGGTACTTGTATATTTGGCTAGTCTATAATTCATTCCATTTTCTAAACCTCCTAAGTACCAAGTAGTACTATCTTCTATCATATTATTAAACTCATCACCTATATAATTTGTTAGATATTCTCCATTCAAGAAAGTTCCAATTGTATTTGTACTCGAATAATAAAATGTAGAACCAAAAGCACTAGTTTTATTTTTCAAAGGTTCGGCACTAGTTATCTTAGTTAAACCTGGCGTTTCATGACTTACTATTCTGTATAGATTATTTTCATCATTTCCAAAACGAATATATTCACCACTGTATCTTGTATTTAGTAAAGTTCCATTAAGATTGTTATCATTATCTCCCTCTAAACGATAAGGATCAGTCTCAGTTCCATCTCCATCCACTATTTTTATATCAGATTTCAGATTTATTACTGGACGAATACCTCTACCAGTATCTGCAGAAGAAGAAGCAACTGAACCATCAGATGCTATATAATACAAACTAGTTGCATTACGGGGACTCAATGTCCACCACTGAAGACCATTATTTAAATATCCATTCTCATAAGTCGTACCACTATAACCTATTCTATAGTCATAAGTACTAAGTAGTCCCACTGTATCTGTAATACCTTCAACCCATTCAAAATTTGGTACAACAAATTTTTCATAATCTCTTAAGTTAGCTAAGAATCCATCTACTGTTGTGTCATTTAACCACTGTTTAGCATAACTACCTGAAAAAGATGAACTATTTTCAGTTTTATAAGATACTACGCTTATATCCCACTGAGTAACTAACTTAGTTGTATTCGCTTCATTATTAACTGATACCGCTCTCCATAACTTTCCTGAGTACCAAATATAGTTATTTGGATCTTCACCTATTATAAATGTATTTTCTCCATCATCATATTGATTTTCTTTAGGAATATTTGATAGTATTACTTCATCAACTAATCCAGTTTTTGAAGGCATCTTATCTCCAGATTTACCATAAACATTTATCTGAACACTAAACTGTAAGTTCCCTCCATCTCCTTGAGGATTATAATTTTCATCTACCCACATTCTCAAACGATAATTATTACTCTCACTACTATT
>CASEDN010000011.1 GCA_949286645.1 uncultured bacterium | reverse complement strand
TTAACACTTAATATTAAACAAATGGGCTTTAAGCATACTGGTATATTTCCAGAACAAGCGGTTAATTGGGAGTATATGATGAATAAAATAACTAAATCTAAAAGACATATTAAAGTCTTAAATCTTTTTGGTTATACTGGAGCAGCATCAGTCGCTTGTTTAAAAGCAGGTGCATCAGTTACTCATGTGGATTCATCTAAAGGTATGGTAGAAGTTTGTAAAGAAAATGTAATATCATCTGCACTTAAAGATAAACCTATTCGCTATTTAGTAGATGATGTTCTTAAATTCGTTAAAAGAGAAATTAGACGTGGAAATAAGTATGATGCTATTGTTATGGATCCTCCTAGTTATGGAAGAGGTGCTAATGGAGAGGTTTGGGATATAGAAAAAGATTTATCTAATCTAGTTAATTTATGCCTTGAAATATTAAGCGATAAACCATTATTCTTTATCATTAACTCTTATACAACAGGACTATCTAAAACATCACTAGAAAATCTGTTACTTACAACTATAAATAAAAAATATAAAGGAATTGTTAGTAGTAGTGAGATAGGTCTTAAAATAACAAACAATAACTTAATATTACCTTGTGGTATATATGGAAGATGGGAAAGTTATGATTAATATTTTATATGAAGATAATCATTTATTAGTAGTAGAGAAAAAAGTGGGAGTATTAAGTCAAAGTGATGGTACTAATACTCCTGATATGTTAACTATTTTAAAACAATATATTAAAGATAAATACAATAAACCAGGTAATGTCTATTTAGGACTTGTTCATCGTCTTGATAAAAATGTTGGTGGTGTCATGGTCTTTGCAAAGACTAGTAAAGCTGCAAGAAGACTATCAGAACAAATTAGAAATAGAAAATTTAAAAAGACTTATCTTGCTATTTGTAAAGGAATTATAAAATCTGATGGTAAATATCAAGATTATTTAAAAAGAGTAGAGTATAGAAGTGAAGTTAGTAATAGTAAAGATGGCAAGCTTGCTAATCTTAACTATCAAGTTTTAGACACTAAAGATAATAATACTCTTGTTAAAATAAATCTAGAGACAGGGCGTCATCATCAAATAAGAGTGCAGTTTGCCTATCATAATCATCCTTTGTTAGGAGATGAAAAATATGGAAGTAAAGGGAAATATTCTATAGCTTTATTTGCTTATAAATTAGAATTTCTTCATCCAATAACTAAAGAAAAATTAAGTTTTTCTCTGATTCCTAAAGATGGCTATTTTTCTTATTTTAATACTATTATAAAAGAAAAAAAAATTTTATAATTTTGTCTAAATTTACAAGAATTGTCTAACAATGTAAAAAAGATTTGCTTTTTGCATTGTTTTTTGTTATGATTTAATATATAAGATAAGGGAGATGGAAGTTATATGATATTAGCTAATTTTGATTTAAGTTTTTTTACATCAATTCCAGGTATGTTAATAACAGGTGGAGTGTTATTACTTTTAATTGCATTAATTATTTTTATTGCAACAGGAAGTAAAAAAGATAAAAAGGATAAAAAAGGTGAAACGCAAAATGTTGAGCCTATTGGTGTTAATAATGCAACTGTAACTACACCAACAGTTGTTAATAATGTTGCAACAGAACCAGTTGTTACTCCAAGTGTATCTGTTCAACCAATGGAAGGAACACAGTCTGCTACTACTTTAGATAACCCTAATGTAAGTATTAATTCTATGAATAATTCTGTTCCAACAGTGGAGAATGCTCCAGCAGAGGTTATAGTAAAATCTGAAGAGCCTGCTGTTGTTCAGACAGAAACTCCACAAGTAGAAGTTCCTAAATCAGTAGAAAGTGTTATTACACCAACAGAAGAAGTACAAGCTAATGGTAGTGATGCAATAAATAATGTGGAAACAGTAAATGTTGAGCCAATTAATCCAGTAGTTAGTGAAACAGTAACTAGTTCTAATGTAGAAGTAGCAGGTGAACCAACTATTACTGCTGTTGATAATGAGACAACACCTCAAATGGAGGTCTCAAATGTTCAAGAGGAACCTAAAGCTATTTATGGTGGTGCTAGTCCTGTAATTCCTAAGATTGAAGTTCCAGGTGAACAACACCGTCCAATTTATGGAGGTGCTAATCCATTAGAAAATACAGGAGCTATACCAACAATTACTAGTCAAGAAATATCTAATGTTACTCCAACTGTTCCAACAATAGAAGAAGAACCAAAAGTAGATTCAACAGAACCTGTAACAGTTACCGCTCCACAAGTGGAAGTACCTACAATAGAGACTCCTGGAGTGGAAGTTTCAAATCAAGAAACAGTAATACCAACTGTTACTGAGAGCACACCTCAAGTAGAAGTGCCTTCTACTCCAAAAAAAGAGGAAGTAATAGAGAGTTTATTTTAAGAGTAATTTTACTCTTTTTTTGTTCTTTCTTTCTAAAATGCTTCATAGAATAATTTAGAAAAGAAAGGATGATAAAATTATGGAAACACTAAAAGTTTCATCAAAATCAAACCCTAATTCAGTAGCAGGGGCACTAGCCAATGTTTTTAGAGCAAATGGTAGTGTAGAAATACAAGCAGTAGGAGCAGGTGCTTTAAATCAAGCGATTAAAGCCGTAGCAATAGCAAGAGGATTTCTAGCACCAGCTGGTAAAAATATCGTTTGCATTCCTGCTTTTACTGATATAGCAATTGATGGAGAAGAAAGAACTGCTATTAAATTAATAATAGAAACTAAGTAAAAAACACTTGTAAAAAATTAGAGTAAGCCTTATAATAAAATCAAGTCGATGACAAGAGACAATGTTAAGTAATTTTATTTAAGAGATACTGTGGTTGGTGAGAACAGTAATAAAACCTTAACTATCTACTCTTTAGATGATTTTATATCCGGGCATTACCGTTATCTAAATTAAGTATAATAAGGATGGCACCGCTTATATACCATGTATAAGCTCCTTAAGGCCATTCTTTTTTTGTTTTCGACTAGAAATGGAGGAAATTATGTTAGATATTAAATTTGTAAGAGAAAATAAGGAAATTGTTAAAGAAAATATTAAGAAGAAGTTTCAAGATGAGAAACTACCTTTAGTAGATGAAGTAGTGGAACTAGATGAAAAGATAAGGGCTTTAAAGCAAGAAGGTGATGAGTTAAGAAAAACTCGTAATGAAGAGAGTAGTTCTATTGGTTTACTTATGAAAGATAAGAAAATAGATGAAGCGAATAAAAAGAAAGAAGAAGTAAAAAAGATTAATGAAAAGTTAGTTAGCATTGAAGAAGATGAAAAGAAACTTATTGATGAATTAAGAAGTAAGATGATGGTAATTCCTAATATTATGGATCCTTCTGTTCCAATTGGAAAAGATGATAGTGAAAATATTGAAGTAGAACGTTTTGGTGAAGCATATAAACCAGATTATGAAATACCATATCATGCTGATATAATATTAAAATTAAATGGTATGGATAAAGAAGCGGCAGGAAGGACATCTGGAGAAGGTTTTTACTACTTAACAGGAGATATTGCAAGACTACATGAAGCGATGATCGCTTATGCTAGAGACTATATGATAAATAAAGGATTTACTTACTGTGTACCACCTTTTATGATTCATAGTGATGTTGTAACAGGAGTCATGTCTTTCCCTGAAATGGAAGCAATGATGTATAAAATAGAAGGTGAAGACTTATATCTAATAGGTACAAGTGAACATTCTATGATAGGTAGATATAAAGGACAAATTGTTAAAGAAGAAGACTTACCTATAACACTTACATCATATTCACCATGTTTTAGAAAAGAAGGAGGTTCTCATGGTTTAGAAGAGCGAGGACTTTACCGTGTTCATCAATTTGAAAAAGAAGAGATGATAGTTATTTGTAAACCAGAAGAGTCTATGGACTGGTATGAAAAAATGTGGAGATATACTGTTGAAGTATTTAGAAATATGAATGTACCAGTTAGACAGTTAGAGTGTTGTAGTGGGGATCTTGCTGACTTAAAAGTAAAATCATGTGATGTAGAAGCATGGAGTCCAAGACAACAAAAATACTTTGAGGTAGGTAGTTGTTCAACTCTAGGAGATGCTCAAGCAAGAAGATTAGGTATTAGAACTAAAGGAGAAAATGGTACTTACTTTGTTCATACCTTAAATAATACTGTAGTTGCATCACCTCGTGGACTAATCGCTGTAATAGAAAATAATTATAACGAAGATGGTAGTGTAACTGTTCCAGAAGTATTAAGACCATATATGGGAGGATTAGAAGTAATTATTCCTAAAAATAAATAAATTAATGTATAAATATTAGGGAATCGGTAATACTAGTAATGTAGTAAAATTGACAAAACATATAGTGTATGGTATAATAAAGACCGCACGTAAAAAGAAGAGGTGTTTTAAATGTTTTACGATGAGACACAGGCAACTACTGCTTGTGAAGAAGAACCGTCCTTGATATTTGAACTTATTAAAGAAGGACATTTAGAATTAGTAGATAAACTACTAAAAAAGAAAATAGTTAGTTTAAATACTATTGATCAGGATGGTAATACTGTTTTAATGAGATTATTAAAGAGTAAAAAATATGATTTAGTAGAAAAGTATATGAATGAAATAGAGAGTGATATTAATCATCAAAATAAAGAAGGTAATACGTTCGCTCATTTACTTGCTACTAAAGATTATTTAAATATAGTTAATATCATTAAAAAGTTAAAAAGAAATAAAGAAGTTGATCCTAATATTAGAAATAATGAAGGACAAACTATTCTTGATATTGCGATATCAACAGGTAATTTATGCACAACTCTAAAATTATTAGAAGATAAAAGATTTAATAATATTGATTTAGTATCATTTAACAACTTATATAATACTTTTATTAAAAGTGATGACTTTGGTAAATATACTAAATTAACTAATTTAGAGACTATTGTAAATGAATTATCTAAGAAAGCTAAGTTACTTCCTAAAGTAAAAGAGATAGTAGAGTTAGTTAAGAAGAACTTTGATATTATAAAAAATGAACTTATGAATAATAAATTAACTTTCATGGATAATATAGTTAAGAATGTCTTGATGGAAGTTACTGTATAAAGAAGAAAATAAATTCTTCTTTTTTCTATGTTTATATGTTAAAATATAACTGTTTAGAAAGAAGTGAACACGATGGGAAAAATTATTTTATTTATGGGGGCATCTTCCTCTGGGAAAAATGTTATTAAAAGAAGATTAATCAAAGAGAATAAATTTGCACTTAAAGAAATGATAATGTCTACAACAAGACCTATGAGAACAGGAGAAGTTGAGGGAAGAGATTATTATTTTAAAACAGAAGAAGAAATGTTAGAATTAGAAGAACAAGGAAAAATAATAGAGAAAAGAAAATATGATACTGTTTATGGACCATGGTATTATTTTACAACTAGTTCTAATATTGATTTAGAAAATTATAACTATATAGGTGATAATACTTTAGGAGGACTAGATAAATTTGTAAAATTCTATGGAATAGAAAATATCATTTCTCTTTTAATAAAAGTAGATGATGGTATTAGATTACAAAGGGCTCTAGATAGGGAAAAAAGAGAAGAAAATCCTAAATATCAAGAATTATGTAGAAGGTTTCTATCAGATTCTCTTGATTTTTCTGAAGAGAATATTAATAAAAGACCAATAACTAGTATTATCAATAATAATAGTAGTTTAGATAATACTATGGAAGAAGTAGAAAAAGTTTTAAAATTAAATTTGTAAGGAAGTGATAAAATGCATTTACCAGATTTTAAAGTCGCTCGTAGTAGTGAAAAAATAGATTATAAAAAAATAGATTATAAAATAGATTCTAAATATCTTAATAAATATAAAGGTAAAAAGTGTTTCTTAAAGACTTATGGTTGTCAGATGAATGAACATGATAGTGAGAATATTAAAGGAATATTAGACCTATTAGGCTTTGATTTTACTGACAATATAGAAGATGCTGACTTAGTCTTATTAAATACCTGTTCTATAAGAGAAAATGCTCATAATAAAGCCTTTGGATTGCTTGGTAGGGCAAAACATATAAAAGAGTCTAAAAGAGATTTAATGATAGGATTATGTGGTTGTATGGCTCAAGAGGAGATAGTTGTTAATACAATTATGTCAAAATACCCATTTGTAAACTTTGTAATAGGTACACATAACTTCTATCAGTTACCTGAAATACTAGAGAAAAGTGAAGAAAAACAACAAATAGAAGTATATTCAAGAGAAGGAGATTTAATAGAGAGTCTACCAGTAGATAGAGCTAGTAAATATAAAGCTTATGTTAATATTATTTATGGTTGTGATAAGTTCTGTACTTATTGTATTGTACCTTATACTAGAGGAAGGCAAAGAAGTAGAGAAAAAGAGGATATCTTAAAAGAAATAGATAATCTTATTAAATATGGTTATAAAGAAGTGACTCTGCTAGGTCAAAATGTTAATGCTTATGGAAAAGACTTATATGATAATTATTCACTAGCAGAACTATTGGAAGATGTTGCTAAGACTAATATACCTAGAGTTAGATTTATGACTAGTCATCCTTGGGACTTTACTGATGAAATGATAGAAGTAATTGCAAAGTACCCTAATATTATGCCAAGTATTCATTTACCAGTGCAATCAGGTAGTGATAGAATTTTAAAACTAATGGGAAGACGTTATACTAAAGAAAAATATTTAACTCTATTCCATAAAATGAAAGAAATGATTCCTAACTGTACCATATCTACTGATATAATTGTAGGCTTTCCTGGTGAAACAGAAGAAGATTTTGAAGAAACATTAAACTTAGTTAAAGAATGTAAATATGATAACGCATATACATTTATCTATTCTCCACGTGTTGGTACTCCGGCTGCTAAACTTACCAGTAATGTTACTAAAGAAGAAAAGGAACAAAGACTTTATAAACTTAATGATATAGTTAATACCTACTTTAAAGAGAATAATGAGAAATTAGTTGGTAAAATGGTATCTGTTCTAGTAGAAGGTATTAGTGATAAGAAAAATGAATACTTTGGTTATAGTGATACTAATAAACTAGTTAATTTTACAGGTGATGATGTAGAGATAGGTAGTATCGTTAATGTAGAGATAATAGAAGCGAAGACATGGAGTTTAGATGGAAAAGTTAGTGAGTAATGAAGAAATAGAAGAGAAAGCTTTAGAGTTAGTAAAAGCTATTAAAGAGGAGAAAGACTATAAAGAGTATATAGAACTAAGAAAAAAGATTATATCTAATAAAGAGGTAATGGAAGCGATATATAGAGTTAAATCATTACAAAAATATTATGTTAAAAGTGCTTACCTTGATAATAATATAAAACGAGAATTAGATAATGAACTAAGTCGTTTAGAATCTATACCTTTATATAAAGAATATCTAATTAAAGAAAAGAAGATAAATAATATTCTTATAAATATTAAAGAGGGACTTAATGTTATATTTGAAGATATCTTAAATAATAAAATTTCTTAAAAAAGTATGATTTTTGAAAATTGATCTTATATGATAAGGTCATTTTTTGTTTTCTTTAAGTATTTTTAATAAAGTAATAATTATTTTATTAAAATTATAAAAATTCTCTTTTTGCATTAACTATCTTCTTATGTTAGATTTGTAGACATCTACGTAGAAATACTATTAATTAATGGAGGAATTTAATGCTGGAAGAAAATAAGAAAAAAAGATTTATAAGCTTGTTAAGTGATACTACATTTAAACACTTATTTAAAATAGAAGACTATAAAGAGTTCTTTAACGTTATTATTAAATCGATTATAGATATGGATATTAATGATTTTAAGTTACATGATGCCGAACTTAATAGCGGTAATGAAAAACGTGATTATCGCTTAGATTTATTACTAGTAAGTGATCTAGTTGATATAGTTATATCAATAGAAATGAATCAGTTTCCTAGTGAAGAGGCAAAGTATAAAAATAGATTATATGTATATGCTTTACTTGCTAAAAGCCTAAATAGTGGAGAAGATATAAAGAAAAAGAGAGTTATCCAAATAAACTTTAATAACGAAAAGAATCCATATGTTAGTAAAGCCTCTTATTCTGTTATGGATTTAAATACTCATAAAGAAATTAAGGATTTTAAGATACATGAAGTGTATCTTGATAATTACAAGGGAATAAGATATAATGGAGACAATAAAGAAGAAGCATATTTATCTTTATTCACTGCAACTTCTTACGAAGAGTTAAGAGAAATAGTAGGAGATGATAAGGAGGCATTAAAAATTGTGGATGAATTAGAAAGACTAGGACTTGATGACAAGTTTGGGGTAATTTATGATAATGAAGAGATGCAGAAAAGAATGATTAATACTGCTCGTAATTGGGGTTACGATGATGGAAAAGCTGAAGGACTTGAAGAAGGAAAGAAAGAAGGTAAAACAGAGATGGTTGTTTCTAAGAAAATAAAATTAAATGCTAATATTTATTATATTATTATAGATTTAGAATATAGGAAAAAAGATAATGTAACTAAGTTGCATTTAAAAGATTTTAATGATGATTATTATGATGATGGAGATTTTACTATACTAATTAAAAAAATAGAGAATAATTATTCGTATGAATTATCTAAAAACTATGATAAACATATTAATTTTATGGCTAACGTTTTATATATCTATGATAGAGTATCATTTTTAAAGGGGATTAAAGAAGTATATATTAATAATATAGATAATACAACT
>CASEDN010000010.1 GCA_949286645.1 uncultured bacterium | reverse complement strand
CTTTAAATAAAGAATATAATGAACATAAGAATCTTTATGAAGAGATGGCTGAGGCGATAGAATTACAACTTGAAAATATAGAGAAAAGATTTTTAGAGTTTGAAAAAGCAATGGATGATAATATGTATAGTGAGGTTGTACATATAGTAAAAGCTTTAGATACAATGATAGAACACATGGAAATAGTAGTATCAGAAGTTCCTGATTTAATGCTTATGTGTAAACAGTTAATTCCTAAAAGAATTAAAGAGATAGAAGATACAGGTAAAGATATGACAGAAAAAGGATATCCTATTGAGTATCTTAATCTTGACTATAATTTAGAAGAGTCTCGTAAGAATGTTAATACTATTTTAGATAGGATAAAAGTTTTAAATCTTGAAGATTGTATGTTTGAACTTAAAACTATTCTTGATTATTTAGATAGTATATTTGTTGATTTTGAAAAAGAGAGACTTTCTCGTAAGGTGTATGAAGAAGGAATAAAAGATTTTGGTAAGAAATTAAAGAAAACTGAAAAGATAGTTACTGATATTTATGAACAATTAGATGATATTAAGAATATGTATGATCTTAATGAAGAAGATGTTAATATTATTAATGAAGTAAATAAAGATTTAACCTCTATTAAAGATGAATATAAAAACTTAATAGATAGAGTTAAGAAAAAAGCGACTCCATATTCATTGGTAACTAAAGAAGTAGATGAGTTAACTTTGAAACTTAAACAAACGGAATCTGCTTTGGATGTTGCTTTGAAGAGTTTAGGCAATATGTATGAAGATGAACAAAGAGCAAGAGAGCAGTTAGATGAAATTGATAAGTTATTAATAGAATGTAAAGAAAAGATGAGAGAATTTAAACTTCCTATAATTAGTGATAACTATTTTGTAGAACTTAATGAAGCGAATGAAGCGATAGAGGAAGTTGTTAAAGAATTATCTCGTAAACCAATTGTCATTAAGACGCTTAATATTAGAGTTGATACGGCGAGAGATTTAGTATTGAAACTTTATAATACAACTATTAATATGATCGGTAAAGCTAAGTTAACAGAAGCTTTGATAGTGTATGGTAATAGATATAGAAGTTTGCATGAAGATATTAATAGTGGTCTTGATAGAGCTAGTTCTCTTTTTTATAAAGGTAATTATGATAGTGCTTTAAAATTATGCATCGATACTGTTAAATTAGTTGATGATACTATAGAAGGAAAGATTAAAGCTTATGAAAGTAAGATTTAATTGGAATTAGATATAGGAAAAGGACTTAGTTGATTAAATTAATGTTCTTTTTTTTAAAACTGTGATACAATTATATTGGAGTAAGAAAGGTAGGTATTTGTATGAATAAAAGTAATGAAAAAGATTTTTTTGATAGTCCTAGTATAATTACATATATCTTGATTGGTTTATTGATTGTACTTATAATATTATCTCAGTCTTTTGCTATTCAAAGTCATTTAGAGGCTAGAGATATATTTAGATCTATTATTAATCATAATAGTATTTATTTAGTAAGTTTAATTTATTTTATTTTAATTAGAGTTAAGTTTGGTAAGAAGTATTTTGATTATTTAAATGTTGTTATGTTTGTATTTTATTTACTTACAACTTTTGCTAGTTTATTTACAATATTTCAATCTTTTGGATTTGATTCTATCTTAAACTTGGCTTTTAATGTGTTGATTACACTTTATTTTGGTTATTCTTTCTTTACTAGTACTGTTATTGGTAAAGATTTAAAACTTTCTGATAGTCCTTTAGCAGAGATTAATAATGGACAATATTATTATTTATTAATAGGTATAATTGCTATTAGTTTGATTGTATCTTTAGTATCAGTTAATAGTTTTGAAGATGTAGTTGTTTATTTGTTGGAAGCTATATATCAATTTATGTTTGTTAGATATATTTATTTATATAAAGAATATATTGAAAAGAAAGAGTTAGAAGTATCTAAAGAAAAAGATAAGAAGGAAGAGAAAGTAGAAGAAGTTATGGAAGATAAGACTACTAAAGAAGAAAAGCCTAAAGAGGTTAAAAGACGTGGTAGACCTAAAAAGAATAAAGATGAGGAGGCTTTGAAATGAAAGATTTATTTGATGAAATTGATGAAGAAAGACAAGATTTACCAAAATTAAAGAAGATAAGTAAAGAGGTTCAGAAAAAAAGAAATTATAATTTTTATCAGCAGTTAGCAGTATGTCTATTTATATTTTTGTTTATTGCTGGTGTTATTATGGGAAATTTATTTCCTGCTTGTAGTGAAACATCAGAGTTATTTGCTACTTGCACTAAAACAGAATATAATTTGACTTTGACTTTGTTATTTTGGCTTGGTAGTTTTATATTCTGTAGTATGATTTATGGACTTGGTGAAGTAATTAGGTTACTTAATATAATTGCAAGTAATACTAGTAGAAAGTAGGTTTTATTATGAGAAAGATTAAAGTAACTCCTGAGATGATTAATGCATCTAAAAAGAGAAAATTACGTACTAAAAGAAGAATAGTAAAAGGTACTATAATTGGACTTACAGCGGGTGTAGTTGGTTTAGGTATTATAGGATGTAGTAATATTATAGATAGTGAATCTAAAGAAGATACTAGTGTTGCTGCAACAATTGATACTAGTAGAGATGTTTATAGTTTTGATATTGCAACTGATGAGATATTAGATGTTACTTTAGTTAATGATGGTTTTGATGAAGCGAAATTTGATGATGCTGTTAAGGAACTTCAAGGCACTGGTTTTAAGTGTAGTGGTTTTGATATTAATGATTTTGATTCTAATGATATTGATTCTTATTTCTTAATTGGAATTACTCCTTATGAAGGAGATACTACTAAAGTAATTGCTAATTATAATCTTGTTAATCCTGCTTCTGATCAATTAGCTGTTGCTATGTCTGTGGCTAGTGGTCATGATGCTACTGATATTCAAAAAGGTGTTCATGATTTAGCGAAAGCGGATGGATCATTTAAACCTTCAAACTTAGAAGAAAAGGTTAAGGATGCTGGAATACCTAATATTACAGTTGCTTATCCTTCTGATGAAGATATTGATGCAGATGAAATTTTGGAGGCTTGTGCTAGAGTGACTGATTATTATAAACAGGATGGTTGTTCTGCTCGTGATGAAATGTTATATAGAGTAAAGCCTGGTGAGTCACCTTTTAGTTTAGGAAATGATATGTGTAGGATTAATGGAATTGGTGAGACTGATGTTTTAGATGGTGATAAGATATTACTTATGGAACCTCTTTCTGGTTCATTTTCTAAAGATGCTATTATTGATATAGAAAAGATTGATGTTAAAAGTAATTCTTTAAATTAAAAAATCTACTAGTTTTGTAGATTTTTTTCTTGGTCTTGATTAGATGATTCATCGGTCTCATTATTATCTGTTTCTTCATTATTTGTTTCATTATTATTATCACTATTATTATTTGTGTTTCTTGCAACTGTAATAGTTATAATTTCTGTATTTTCTATTTTTTTACCTGCTCTTATACTTTGTTTTATAACTGTATTATTTTCTTCATCAGTAGTTTCTTCATATTCTATTCTATAAGATATGTTATTTTTATTTAAAGTACTTGTGGCTTCTTCTAAAGTCAAACCGACAACATTTGGAACAGTAACGTGATTATCTAGAACTCCTACTGTTAGAGTTATAACAGCATTTTCATGGGTTTTAGAACCACCTTTCTTACTTTGCTTTATAACAATACCAACCTCATCTTGATTAGTTGTTTCTACTTCTTTCATTTCATAACTTAAGTTTGCAGTATCAAGAATTGCCGTTGCTTCTTCATAAGAATATCCTATAACATTAGGAACTTCTATATTATTTTCTTCATAGTAGTTATAACCTAGGATACTTGCAATTATTAATAGTCCTATAGATAAAAGAATAAAGAATAGTAAAAGTATTTTGGTAAAGATACTAGATTTTGGTTTATCATTATATTGTTTATTTTTAGGAGCTTTTGCTTTTTCCTTTTTAACTTTTGTCTTATTTTTAGTTTTGGTTTTATGTTTTGCTTTATCTTTCTTTTTGTTTTCTTTTTTATTGTTATCTTGTTTATTATTTTCTTCTAGGAAATAATAACCGCAATTTTTACAGAATTTGGCATCATCTTCATTTTCAGTTTTACAATTTGGACATATAATCATAATATCACCTCAAGTATATTATATCGCTATTAAGTATTTCTTTCAAATTTACAAGATATGTGGTTTGACAAGTATGTATCTATATGATATTATTATGTCGCTTGAAAGGAAGAGTGATTAGGATGAGACTTTTAGTTACTGGTGTAAACAGAAAACTTTATTACATGTTTTTTACAGTAGTGGTTTAAAAGATGTCTCATGCTTTTAGTACTTTTAATTTGATATTTATGTGAACTACTGTAAAGTAGTTTTTTTGTTGGAGGTGTTTATTTTGAAAAAGTTAAAACATTTTAAAATATTTTGGGATTATATTAAAGATGATAAATTAAGACTGATTCTTTATATTATCTTAGTAGCGTTATCTTATTTACCGGCTTTAATATCTGTATATTTTTGGGGTGTTGCTGTTGAAGCTTTAACTGCTAAAGACATGAATTCATTTGTTTTTTATCTTGCAATGTATGAAAGTATTTACATTATCTTCTACACTTTTTTACAGATACCAAGAGACGCATTATATACATATTTTGAGATTAAGTTTACAAAGAATGTAAGTAAAGACCTATATAAAAAGATAGATAAGTTACCTGCTATTGCTTTTGAAGAAATTGGTGTTGGAGAGTTTATTAATCGTTTATATACTGATCCTGATAGAGTGATGGAATTATTATCTAAGATGGTTAGACTTATTTGTAAAGCAGTAGTCGTAATTATAGTTATAGTTATTGCAATTAGAATATCTCTTGTATTATTTATAGAAATTATGTTACTTGCTG
>CASEDN010000009.1 GCA_949286645.1 uncultured bacterium | reverse complement strand
TCAATACTTTCTTCTTTTAAATTAATATTAACTATAAATATGATGGATGCTACTATTATTAGAGTTATTAAAGCGATAAATAGCATCCCCACTCTTCTTACATTTTCCATAAGCATAGTTTCCTTTCTTACTTAGAGTATAAAGGAAGAAGAAAAAATATTCTACAACAAAAAGAAAAAGACATGTAAATTTACATATCTTATGGATTTAATCTATTAGGTCCTCTAAATATTAACATAGATTCTTTAACACTAGGTAATCCTAATACTAACATAGTAAGTCTATCTACTCCTAGTCCAAATCCACCATGAGGAGGACAACCATATTTAAAGAACTCTAAATAGAACTCTACATCTTTATCAAGACCTTTTTCTTTAGCCTGTTTGACTAAAACATCATATCTATGCTCACGTTCTGCTCCTGTAGTTATTTCAACTCCTCTATAGATTAAGTCATATCCTTCTGGAACATCATCTTTTCTCATATGATAGAAAGCTCTTTTTTCTTTAGGAAAATCTGTAACAAAGATAAATTCTGAATTAAACTCATCCATAGCATAACGATAACTTAGT
Source organism: uncultured bacterium (assembly GCA_949286645.1). Classification (GTDB taxonomy): domain Bacteria; phylum Bacillota_I; class Bacilli_A; order RF39; family UBA660; genus Onthousia. The sequence goes on along the minus strand of CASEDN010000009.1, from coordinate 1,894 downwards.
CTTTCTGCTTCTGTAGTTAAATCAGTTTTCTCACTTTCATCTACTTTATAGTCATATCTTTTCTCAAGTTCATCATAAAGATCTGCTAGTTTTACTCTTGGGAATTTCTCTTTAGGTACAACTATTTCTTTATCATATAGTTTTTTAACTAATTCTCCATACTTTTTATTTAATTTTTCCAAAGTATAAATTAATAGTTCTTCTTCTAAGTCCATAACATCACGATAAGAATCAATATAAGCGAACTCTACATCAAAACCAGTAAACTCTGTAGTATGTCTACTAGTATTAGAGTTTTCTGCACGGAATACTGGTGCTACTTCAAAGACTTTATCATAACCACTAGCGATAGCCATTTGTTTATAGAATTGTGGTGACTGAGCAAGATAAGCTTTTCTATCAAAGTATTTTACTTCAAATACATCAGCACCACTCTCACTTGCAGCACCTATTAATTTAGGTGTATGTATTTCTGTAAAGTCACGAGAATACATAAACTCTCTCATAAACTTTGTCATATCGCTTTGAATCTTAAAGATATTAAAATTGTACTCATTTCTAAGATCTAACCAACGATAATCTAGTCTTTGATCAAGTAATTGAGCATCTTTATCATGAATATTAATAGGAAGTTCAGCATCACTTGTACTAGTAACTTCTATTTTAGTTGGAATAAACTCCATTCCTCTTAATCTAACATTTTCATTTTTCTTTAAAGTACCTGTTACTTTAATAGTAGATTCAACTGTTAAATTATTAACTAACTCTACCATCTCGGCATTATTTTCATCACTCTTTTCAATAGTTACTTGAACCTTATCAGTAGAATCTCTTAGTACTAAAAACTGTACCCATTTAATATTTCTAATATTTTCAACAAAGCCACTGATTTCTATTTCTTTATCAAAATAATTTTCTAAATCTTTGAAATATATTTTATTCATCACATTCACATCCTTCATCATGATTATGGCAAGTACATTCTTCATCTATAGGTAGATTATCATCACTTATATGTTCATCAAAGTAGTAGATGATATATTCCATCATAATCTTTTCTTCTTCTTTAGTTTTATTATTCTTAATAGTAATTAAACCTTCATTTAAGTCATCACTGTTTAATAGTATTAGATATTTACTATTAAAGTAATCTGCTCTTTTAAACTGGCTCTTTAGACTTCTTCCAGTATATTCTGTTTCTACTACAAAACCTGACATTCTAAGCTCATTAGCAAGATAAATAGCATTTTTCTTTTCATCTTCATTAACATACATAATGAAAGCATCTATATCATTTCTAACATTATCTATATCTCTAGAGATTATCTCATCAAATAATCTATCAAGTCCAACAGCATAACCTACACATGGTGTTTCTGGACCTCCTAGCATACTAACTAAGTTGTCATATCTTCCTCCACCACCTAGTGCAAGATTATTATTTTCAGTCATTAATTCAAAAACAGTATGATTATAATAATCAAGTCCTCTTACTATTTTAGAATCTATTTCATATTTAACTTCTAATAAGTCAAGATATTCACATACTTTATCAAAATGTTCCTTACTTTCTTTATTTAGATAATCTAATATTTTAGGAGCATCTTTAAAGTAGTCTTTATTACTATCTACTTTACAGTCTATAATCCTTAAAGGGTTCTTATCGAACCTTTCCTTACAATCATCACATAAATCGTCTAAATGAGGCTTAAAGTACTCTTTTAAGGCTTCTCTATATTTATCACGAGATTCTTTATCTCCTAGACTATTAATATGTACTACTGTATCAGTTAGTCCTAACATTTTATTGATGTTGTAAGCAAGAGAGATAACTTCTGCATCCATCAAAGGATCACTACTACCTAGAACCTCTACTCCATATTGGCTAAGTTCT
>CASEDN010000008.1 GCA_949286645.1 uncultured bacterium | reverse complement strand
CACTATCTAGGATATCACCAATACTCTCTTCACTATTATATCCCATAGTAGCGATAGATTCTGCTGTTTCAATTAAACGTCTTAGAAGAGATGTATTTTCTACTTCTTTTATATAATATTCTATATTAGTTGCAGTAGGAACAAAGGTTGTTATTTCTGTTAAGTAGGTAACTCCTCCTACATCATTCAAATAGTCTAATTTAGTTAATTCTGTAGTTAAAGTAGTTAAATCTACTGGTATTTTATCTTCAACCAAATTTTTTAATGCTGTAAATATTTTAGCATTTCTAACATCATAGAAGTCTGTTTCGTCTAATGCTTCTATTGTCATTAATAAAGCATTATTTGATAAGAAACATGCACCTAAGACACTTTTTTCTGCTTCCAAATTTTGTGGGGCTTGTTTTAAAGCCATTTATCATCACCTACTTAACTAAATGTATTTTTACTTTGGCAGTTATATTTTTATGTAATTCTACTTCAATGTTATGAAAGCCTAAAGATGAAGGAGAACTTGTTAGTTTAATCATACTTTTATCAAAGTCATAGCCTTTTTCTTTTAAAGCTTCTTTTATTTGTTTAACACTAATACTTCCAAAGACTTTATCATTATCTCCTGTTTTAACTTTAAAAGTTAAAGTTACTTTTTCTAGTTTTTCTTTTATACTTAAAGCTTCTTTTTTAGCTTTCTCTTCTTCTTTAGCTTTGGCTTTGTTCTCATCTTCTAATTTTTCTAGGGAACTTTTAGTAGATTTAATCGCATAGCCTTTTTTTATTAAGAAGTTTTCAGCATAGCCATCTTTTACTTCTTTTATTTCGCCTTTTTTACCTTGTCCTTTTAAATCTTTTATAAAGATTACTTCCATACTATTCCTCCTCTTTTTTTAAGATTTGTTTTAGTTTTGTTTCAACTTTACTAATAGCACTATCACTAATTCTAGCGGCTCCTACTGTTTTATTTCCTCCTCCACCTAATGGAGTAAGTATTTTAGAAATATCATAGTTACCTAAACTTCTTCCACTAACAGAAATAGTTTTAGATGTAGTTTTAGCGATAACAAATGATGCTTCTATATCGTTAAAGAATAAAAGAGTATCGGCAATTTTTGCTATTTCTTCTTTACGATATACTGTATAAGGACTACCTTTAGCGATAGCGATTCTATTATTTATAACATCGACATTAGTTATTACTTTTTGTCTTTCTATATACTCTTTTAAATCTTGTTTTAGAAGATACTGAACTTTCTTAGTACTTGCTCCCATACTTGCTAGATAGTATGCGGCATAATATGTTTCAGAGTTTGTCTTTAATGTAAAGTTATTAGTATCTAGGACTATTCCTGATAATAAAAGAGTTACATAATAAGGGTCTAGTTCCATTTTGTAAGTCTCTATTAAATTAGTAATCATCTCACAAGTACTAGATATATCGTTATCTATTATTCTAAGGCCAGCATCAATAGATGTTTCACCTAATTCATGATGGTCTAGGATAATGATATTCTCTTTATCAAAATAATTTATAGCATTATTTGATTGAATTAATTCTTCTTTGTTTGTATCTAGTATTACTAGTAAGTTTTTCTTGCTTCTTATATAAAGGTTTGTTTCTATTTCATTATCATTAATTATATTTAAGCATCCTTCTAGTTCTTTAAAGACTTTAGATACACCTGATTCATGCTTAGTATCATTAATAATTAGAAAACAATTTTTATTTAATTTTTCTAAGATAATGTAAAGACCTATAGAACTACCTAGGGCATCTAAATCTAAATCTTTATGTGCCATGATAAAAACTGTTTTAGCAGATTTTATTTTTTTTCTTAGTTCTTTTTTTCTTTCTATTAATTTCATTAGATCCTCCTTTTATCCCTTGCTAATATTATATACTATTTTAAGTGATAAGTAAAATCTGTAATGAAAAAAGTAAATAGTTGTTTCTATTTACTTTGTAAATGGTAATAGACCAATAGCTCTTGCTCTTTTAATTTCTCTTGCTATATGTCTTTGATGACGAGCACAAGTTCCTGTTACACGACGAGGAACTATTTTACCTCTATCGTTTATAAATCTTTTTAATGTATCTACATCTTTATAGTTAACGTCTTTTCCAGTACACATTAAGCATACTTTCTTTTTACGACGTCCAAATTCTTTATGTTCTTTAAAGTCTTTAGCCATAGACTGTTTCCTCCCTTCTTTTAAAATGGTAATTCACTATCATCAATTTCAATACTTGCCCCAAAATCGGCATATGGATTACTTGAAATATCAGTTCCATTATTTGATGATGGTTCATCTTTAAAGTCATATGGAGTTGGCTCTGCTGGTTGGTTAGATTGAGCAGGTGCTGATGGATTACTATAGTTACTAGTTCCTGATGATTGATTATCTCTTTTTGAACCAATAAATTCAACACTATCAGCGATTACTTCAGTAACGTAACGACGTTGTCCATTTTGATCATCATAGTTACGTACTTGAATACGTCCTTCTACTGCTACTTGACTACCTTGTGATAGATAGTTTTTAACACTTTCAGCTTGTCTACGCCATACAACAACCGGTATAAAGTCTGCTTCTCTTTCTCCTGCTTGGTTATTATAAGTTCTATTAACGGCAATAGTAAAACTTGCTACTGCTGTATTGTTACCTGTATAACGAAGTTCAGGATCACGAGTTAAGCGACCTATTAAAAATACTTTATTCATAAATACCTCTTTTCTTAATCGTCTACTCTAATAACTAAATGACGTAAAATATTTTCGTTTAGACGAGCTAGACGGTCAAATTCAGAAATTGCTTCATGAGTTGCTTCTACAACATATAAGAAATAATAACCATTTTTATATTTGTTCATTTCATAAGCTAATTCTTTTTGTCCCATTGCTTTTTCTTCATTAATCTTACATTTTCTATCAGTTAAAACTTTCTTTAGATTTTCTGCTTCTTTTTTTATAGCAGCTTCTTCTAAATCTGGTTTAACGATAAACATGATTTCATAATTTGTCATTAAACACACCTCCTTCTGGACATAAGACCTATTTCTAGGTAAGGAGCATTTTAAATACTCGGTAGTATTATAGCAAAAGAAAAAAGAAAAGTCTATCTTTTTCTTTAAATTTTATTTGGCATCTTGACTTTTATTACTTTCAATTGGTTTGAATAATTCTCTAATATCAATATCTAAAACTTTAGCAAATCGCCATAATGTACCTAAACTGAATGTTTGATGATATTTTTTACTTTCAATATTCATTATAAAGCCATCACTATAATTACATAGCTCTGCAAATTTACTTTGTGTTAATTCTTTTTTCTTTCGTTCTATTTTTAGATTATGGGCTACAAGATAATAAATATAGTTTTCATCATTTTTATCATTCATTATCTCATCACCCTTCCTAAATATATTTTCTCACTTATTCGGTGAAAATATACTCAACTATTCGGTGAGGTTGTGTTATAATAAATATTGAAAGGAGGTAAAGATGAAAAAGTGTAAGTATTGTCAATCAGAAATTGATGAAAGAGCTAAAGTTTGTCCAAATTGCCATAAGAAACAAAGGCATATAGTAAGATGGATATTACTTGGAATTATAGTAATTGCTATTATATCAGCAGCTTTTGGAGGTAAGAAAGATGATAACTTTCAAAGGGAATATAATCAAAGTGATACAGTTACTTACAATGATGTTGAATATTCAATAACAAACGTTGAGAAAACAAAGGGAGAAAATCAATTTTTTCAAGCTAAAGACGGGTATGAATATGTAAAGGTTACTATTAATATTAAAAATAATAGTGATGAAAAGGTTTCGTATAATGCATTAGACTTTCAAATGGTAAATGGATCTGGAGTAGAAGCATCAGTTTATAGTATTACTGCTGAAGATGATGTATTATTAAATAGTGGTGAACTTGATGCTGGTGGCACAATTGAAGGTGTTATTATCTGGGAACAAAAACAAGGGGATACTGGATTAAAAATTAGGTATTATAACAATGTTTTAATAGATGATGATTATACTTTTGAATGGACTTTAGATTAAAAAAAGGCTGTTAATAATATATTACAATTTTAACATCCTTTTTTATTTTAATTATCATTTTATGCTCTATTCATCTATTTTTTCAAAATAAAACATATCTATTTTTCTTATACATTAAATCTAAAGTGACAAATATCTCCATCTTGCATTAAATAATCTTTTCCTTCAAGTCTTGCACGACCTGCTTCTCTTGCTTTTAATTCACTACCACACTCTATTAAGTCTTCATAAGATATAACTTCGGCTTTAATAAAACCTTTTTCAAAATCTGTATGGATAATACCGGCACAGCTTTTTGCATTCATCCCTTTTTTAAAAGTCCAGGCTCTTACTTCATCAGGCCCTACGGTAAAATAGGTTGCAAGTCCTAATAAATCGTATGTTGCTGATATTAAAGAATCTAGACCACTTTTTTCAAGTCCTAAAGCTTCTAACATTTCTTTTTCGTCTACATCATCTAGTTCACTTAACTCTTCTTCTACTTTGGCACATATTTCTATTACTTTAGCATTTTCTTTGCTAGCATATTCTTTAACTTTTTTTACATACTCGTTGTCAGTTCCTAAATCATTTTCATTAACATTTGCAAGGTAAATCAATGGCTTTTCTGTTAGAAGATTAAAACTTTTGATGATAGATTTCTCTTCTTTTGTTAAATCAAGTAATCTTATTGGAGTATTTTCTTCTAAGGCTTTTCTTAACTTTTCTAGTGTTTCATACTCTAAAATTTCATCTTTATCTTTACTCATTCTAGCTTTTTTACTAATTCTATTTATTCTATTAGTTACTGTTTCTAAGTCTGCTAGAGCAAGTTCTAAGTTAATTGTTTCTATATCTCTTATAGGGTCTATATTACCATCTACATGGATGATATTACCATTATCAAAACATCTTACTACTTCACAGATAGCATCTACTTCTCTTATATGTGATAAGAACTTATTACCTAGCCCTTCTCCTTTACTTGCTCCCTTTACAAGTCCTGCTATATCAATAAATTCATAACTTGTATAAATTGTTCTTTTAGGATTATACATACTAGATAGTTTATCAATTCTGTTATCTTTAACATTTACTATTCCTACATTTGGGTCAATTGTTGCGAAGGGATAGTTTTCTGCTAAAATATGTGTTTTTGTTAAGGCATTAAATAATGTACTTTTACCTACATTAGGTAGTCCTATAATTCCTGCTTTTAAACTCATAATATTACCTCTTTTCTTACTTCCATATTATAGCATTGTTCTATACAATTTAAAAGAAAAAAATACCTTGCGGTATTTTAAATTGTTGCATATACTCCTGGTCCTAAAGGTAAACCTATTAAGTACCAACCTATTACTAGTAATATCCAAGTAGCGGCAATTATTCCAAAGTATGGAAGAACGTATCCTATACTCTTATGGATTGTTATTGGTTTAGATTTATCTTGATTATAAATATTTAAGTACCCTATGTAAATAGCAAAACATGCTAGTAATGGTGTTATACCTGCTGTTATTGAAGTACCTGCTCTTAATATAAATTGAGCGAATGGTGCTGATAAGTTTGCTTGCATGAAGGCAGGAACCATAACCGGTGCGAATATTTGCCATTTTGCACTTGGTGTTGGAACAAAGAGATTAGCTAGTCCTATCATAATAATAGCAAAGATTATTAGAGGTAGTCCTGTAAACCCTATATTACCTATAGCATTAGCACACCAAGCGGCTATTACTGTTCCTATGTTTGTTTCTCTAAATACTGATGTAAACTGTGCTACTACAAAGATAAGCATTAATATTTCTCCTATGGATGCGAATGTTTCTTTACAACCATTAATTATATCTTTATCATTTTTAATACTTTTAGCACCTATTCCATAGGCAATACCAACAAGGGTTAAAAGTAAAGCCATCATGTAAGTAAAGCCATCTTGAAAATATGAGTTTGGACCAAATAATTGACCTAAGTAAGTATCTTCTTCCATATCAAGTAACATTCCTGAATATGGTAAGTCTGGTATTATCGAATATATAAATAAGATGACAACTACTATTCCTGTTATGATAGCAGCTTTAAGACCTCTTTTTTCACGTCTTTCTTTTTCTATCTTTTGTTGTTCTAATTCTTTAGCATCTACTTCATCAACTATTACTAATTCTTCTGTCTTTGATAGTTCTTCTTTTTCTTTATATTTACCAAGACGTGGAGCGATTATCTTTTCAATTATAATAGTTCCAACTAGTGATAAGATAATTGAAAAAGCGATGATGATAAATAGATTTGATGTTAAACTGATATGAGCTGATGCATCTATAAGACGAGCTGCTGTTGTCGTATCTGGTATTAAGTTTACTTCCATACTTCCTACGAAGATAGATACTCCATAACCAAAACTTACTCCTGCAAAAGCAGCAATAATACCTAGATGGGGATTTCTATTATTAAGTAAGAATAACATAGCAGATACTGGTATTAGAATAACATAACCTACATCATTTATTAATGATGAGATAGTTGCTAAAAATATAATAATAAATGTTAATATTTTCTTATCTATCTTAATTAATACTCTTTTACAAAAAGTATCTAAGAATCCTGTTGCCTTAGCAATACTAAGACCAAATAGAGTTAATAGTAACATACCTAGAGGTGCAAAAGATAAGAAATTAGTCATAGCATTACTAAATATATATTTCATTCCATCAAAGTTTAATAGGTTTTCTACTGTTACTAAGGTACTTTCTAACTCATTGGTAGTTGGACTTATTGTATTATAAGTTCCTTGCATCTGTAAAGCTGATAGAATAGCACTTAATATTAATACAAGGAAAGTAAGAAGTAAGTAAACTGTAATAGGATGAAGATAGAATTTTTTTAGTTTTAATTTTCTTCTATTATGCATCTTGACTCTCCTTTTCTATTATTTTCTTGATTTTCTTATTTAGTTCTATTCTTGGTATAAATACTAATCTCCCGCAGCCTGTACATTTTAGTTTAATATCAGCGCCAAGTTTTACTACTTCCCAATCATTAGTACCACATGGATGTCCTTTTTTTAATACTAGTCTATCTCCTAATTTGTAATTTTTACTTTCCATTACGAACCTCCATATGTGTTTGTGGCATCTTAATACCCGCTTTAGTTAAAGCATCTTGTAAATCTTTTCTCATCTTTCTTTGAATATCAAAGTCTTTACCAGTTTTAGTTTTAACTGCCAATTTATAAGTTACAGAATTTTGATCTACCATTTCAACTCCCCAAAGCTCAGTATTACCTTTAAGAAAGTCATAAGTTTTATCAATTGTTTCCATAGTCTTTCTAATAATCTTTTCAACTTTATCTAAATCATTATCAGAATCAATTTGAATAGTAACTTCTGCTAAAGATGGATTTAAACTATAGTTAGTAACTTCTGTTATCATGTGATTAGAAATAATTTGTACGGCACCTTTATAATCTTTTATTCTTGTTGTTTTAAGTCCCATAGCGATAACATCACCACGAAAGCCATTAATCATAACATTATCGCCAATTTCAAATTGGTCTTCCATTACTATAGAAATACCTGCGATAAAGTCTTTGGCTAAATCTTGGAACGCTAGGGTTAGTACTGCTGCTACTATTCCTAATCCTGCTAAAATACTACTAACATTAATACCAAAGCTATTTAGTATTATTAGAATTGTTAAAAATATTATTATATATTTTAGACAGTTATTTATAAGACTTAAGGTAGTATTAACTCGTTTTTTATTCTTATTATTTATGTGTTTATTATGTAAAGCTCTATCAAGAAAGAAAGTTATCAATTTATAAAATATATAAGCGAAACCAATATATATCACGGGTCTTACTATATATATAAATAATTCAGAATCCAAAAATTCTTGCAAAGTTACTACCTCCTTTATTTATCTAAATGCATAATTTCCAGTAGTCTTGTTAAATCATTAGCATTTGTAAAACTTATTTCTAATTTATTGTTTCTTATTTTAACTTTTGTCCCTAATTTTTCACATAAATCACTTTCTAAGTAAGAGTACTCATTATCTTTAGATTTTGGTTTATGGGGAGTTATTTCTTTTTTACGATGATATTCTTCTTTAGAATTAGTTAACTCTTCTAACCTTCTAACACTTAGATTTTCATTTATTGTCTTTTCTGCTAGACTTATCGCTTGTTCTTTATCTTTTAACTTACTTAGGACTCTAGCATGTCCCATACTTAGTTCACCTTTTACTACTTCATCTTTTATTTCATTAGGCAAGGTTAATAGTCCTAGCATATTAGTAATATGACTTCTCGATTTACCTACTTTTTTAGCAAGTTCTTCTTGAGTTAAGTTTAGTCTAGTCTTTAAAGCATTATAGGCCTCTGCTTCTTCCATAGCACTTAAGTTTTCTCTTTGTAAGTTCTCAAGAAGAGCGATTTCCATCATTTCTTCATCTGTGAAGTCTTTAATGATGGCAGGTATTGTAGTTAAGCCTGCTAGTCTTGATGCTTTAACACGACGTTCTCCTGCTATTATTTCATAACCTTTAATACTTTTTTTAGCAATTATAGGTTGAAAAACACCATGTTCTTTAATAGAAGAAGCTAGTTCATTTAAGCTTTCTTCATCAAAGTTTTTACGAGGTTGATATGGGTTACTTCTTAATTCATCTAGATTTAGATTTACTATTTGGTCTTTTGGAGTATTATTAATTATTTTTTCTTCAACATCAGAAATTTTTAATTGTTCATTATTGAACAATTCCTCAAGACCTTTTCCTAAAGCACGCCTTTTATTTTCCATTTCTATCAATCACTTCCTTTGCTAAGTTTAGATAAGCTTCTGAGCCTTTACTTTTAGGATCATATACTATTATAGGTTCTCCATGAGAAGGTGCTTCTGTTAATCTAATTAGTCTTGGTATAATAGTATTATATACTTTTTCTTTGAAAAATTTTCTAATATCATCTACTACTTCAAAACCAAGGTTTGTTCTTGAATCTAGCATTGTAAGTAGGACTCCTTCTATATCTAGATTAGGATTTAATTGTTTTTGAGCAAGTCTTATAGTATTTAATAGCTGCATTATTCCTTCTAGAGCAAAGAACTCACACTGTACTGGAATAATAACCGAATCACTTGCTGTTAGGGCATTAGTTGTAATTAATCCTAATGATGGAGGACAATCAATTATTATAAAATCAAAGTTTTCATCATCTAATTCCTTTAGATGATATTTAAGCTGTGCTCCTTTTGCAAAGCCTGGTTCACTCTGACTTTTTTCTAATAGTTCAATATCAAGTCCTGCTAAGTTTATTGTTGCAGGTAGTACATATAATTTTTTATATTTAGTTTTTATCATGGCATCTTTGGTACTACATTTATTTGTTAGAACATCGTATATGCTTAAATCAATATCTCCTTTATTTATACCTACTCCTGTTGTAGTGTTACCTTGAGGATCTAAGTCTATTAATAATACTTTTTTACCAAGGAATGCTAATGAGGCAGAAAGGTTAATACTTGTTGTTGTCTTTCCTACTCCACCTTTTTGATTAACTAAAGAAATTACCTTTGCCATTTTATCACTCTCTTCTCTTACTTGTCTTTTTTATTGTATCAAAAATATGTTATTATGAAAAGAAATTTATCTAAAAAAGTAGATCTAACTCTACTTTTATCCTTCATTATTTTCTTTAGAAATTTTTATAGTTATTTGATAGTTATTGACAAGATCCATCTCTTCACTATCAACTTTGAAACCTGATTCTTCTATTGTCTTTAAAGTTTCTCTTACTAAATTTATAGATTCATTTAAGGTGTATTTAGGTTTAGAAACTTCTTGTTGTTTCTCTTGTGCTTTTATGTTATCACTAAAAATAGGATTATGAGCGAATGGGTTGTTAAATGTATCTATACTTGGAATAGAAGTCCCCTCTTGAGAAGGATTATTTTCTTTATTTGTAACACCTGCTAATAAGGTATCCATAGATGTACTGGTAGAATCTTTTATGTCTTTTGTTTCTCCTCCTAGGTTAAATGGATTATCATTGATAAAAGGAGCATCAGTTGGAATAGGTGTTTCAAATGTAGAAATTGTTTCTTGTTTTGGTGGTGCTTCTTCAGTTTCCTCTTCAAGTGGTGAGAAAAATTTAAAATTATCAGATAGTTCTTCTTTTTTCTCTGTTTCTTTTGAAGGAACTTTTAAAAATTCATTAACATCTCTTGTGTTATTATCAACATTAATATCTTTAGCATTATCTTTTATCTCATTAATATCTATAGATTTATTAGCAGTACTTTCTAAGTTATCATTTATATTAGGTACATCATAATCTATGAATTTAGGAGGTGTTGAATAATCAATTCCTATGCTTTTATTAAAATTATCTTGAGGATTATTTATTGTTGTTGATGAAGGTGAAAAAGTTAGTGTTTCTGATTGAGGAATAGAAGTACTAACTGGGCTTGGGTTAAGAAGCTTATCAATGTCTGAAGTTGTCAATTCTTCTTTTGGATTTATTTTTTCTTCCAATTCTCTTACGGTCATTTTTTTATCTATAACTTCTTTTAATAGTTGTTTTTGAGTTTCAGCATCTTTAGCATTTAATAGAGTTCTAGCATGACGTTCTGATATTTGATCTTTTAATAATGCATCTTGAACTTCATCTGTTAATGCTAATAGACGTAGTTTATTGGCAACGGCACTTTGACTTTTCCCCATAGTTTTAGCTAGTTCTTCTTGAGTCATTTGATCTAGTTCAAGAATCTTTTGATATGTCTTTGCTTCTTCTATTGGGTTTAAGTTTTTACGTTGTAAGTTTTCAAGAAGAGCGACTTTACTACTTTCTTTATCATCTAAATTACGAACAATTGCAGGTATTGTAGTAAGTCCTGCCATAGCAGATGCCTTATAACGACGTTCTCCTGCTATTATTTCGTATTTATTACCAATGTTTCTAACAATAATTGGTTGTATTACACCATGTTCTTTAATAGAGACAGCTAGTTCTTTTAAAGCTTTCTCATCAAAGACTTGTCTAGGTTGAAATCTATTTGGAATTATATCATCTAAATGTAAATATACAACTTCATTATCTTTATTATCCATATTAATCCCCTCTTTATTCTATTCTTTTTATTTTTTTACTAATCTCATTATATCATTAATTGTACTAGTTTGCTAGGCTTTATTTTTTATTTCTAAAATTGTTCTTACATCATCTTTGTTTGGTAAGGTAAAACTTTCTTTTTTATTAACATACCAGTTATGTTTTTTCATAAGATCTTTAGATAGTTCTAATTCCTCTTCAACATTTCCTTTCATAGCAAGAAAACTACCATTTTTATTTACTAAAGGCATAGTCCATAGAAGTAATTTAGGTAAAGCACTTACGGCTCTTGCTGTTACGATATCAAATTTTTTATTTTCTTTTATTAAATCTTCTGCACGAATGTGATAAGCTTTTATACCAGTTAATTGTAATTTATCTATTAGATTGTTAAGATATTTTACTCTTTTTAAAAGAGAATCTACTAAAGTTATTTCTAAATTAGGATAGAATATTTTTAAGACAAGCCCTGGGAAACCTGCTCCTGTTCCAATATCACAAAGAGTATTAACTTTAGATAAGTCATATACTTTGGCTAGGGTCAAACTATCATAGAAGTGTTTTAAGTAAACATCATCTTTTTCTGTTATTCTTGTTAGATTCATTGTTTTATTGGTTTCTACTAAGGTATTATAAATAATATCTAGTTGTTCTAGCTTTTCTTCTGTTACATTTAACCCTAAAGCTTCTACTTCTTTTATAAATTCTTCAATAGTCATTTAGATTCCCCTTTT
>CASEDN010000007.1 GCA_949286645.1 uncultured bacterium | reverse complement strand
CTAGACTTTCTAGAGCCTTGAATATCGAAGATAGAACCATTATCATTGTCAGTGATAATAAAAGCCATTTTACCTTTAGTATCATTGGTAGCCTTAAACTCGTCCCAGTTCATACTTGATGGTAAATGTTCATGTCTTAAAACAGTGTGAGAAGATATTTCATTTAACTTTCTGTCAATCTTAGATACAGAAACATCTAATCTTTTGGCGATATCTTTTTCGCTTTGTTTAGACATTAATTCCATAGAAATTTGTAGTTCTGTATTATTAGATGTGTTCTTATTTTTATCAACAAGAGAAGTTTCGGCAAGAAAAGTATTATGACAATGTTTACAAAAGAATCTTTGTTTATGAAGGATTAATAAAGAAAGACAATTGGAAATTTTAGGAATTTTAATTTTACAATTTCTTCTAAAGCCCCACTTAATAATATCATTAGTAGATTCATTAATAACACCACAACAAGGACAATGAGTAGGAGTATAAGTTAAAATACCCTCGACTACCTTATAATTCTTATTTTTAATAGTTTTATTTTGAATATTATTAAGAATAAAGATATTATGGTCTTCAATATTTAACAAATTTAAGATATAATCATTATGAGACATGTAATCACAACCTTTCAATGTTTGTTTTTTTTGTCAATTACATTGTATCAGATTACATGTCTTTTTTGTTAAATAAAATAGTGGTAGTGATTTTCCTCACCAACACTATTTATAATACAACCTTTTAAGTTAAATAAGACTAGTTTTTTTGATATAAATTGGTAATAAATGGAAAAATATAGAAATAATTGAATAAGAAAATTTAATTATATATAATATATTTGAAGGTGATAAGATGAAATATGTAATGATAGAAGTAGCATTTAATAGTAAAGAAGAAGTAAAATTAACAGTAATTTACTCTTGACTTAGAGTTAAGTCTAAGTAGTAAAATTATCTTGTAAGAAAGAAGGTATATTTATGAAGAAAGCGATTGTCTATTATTCATATTCTGGTAATACTAAAAGTATTGTTGATAGGATAAAGGAAAAAAACTGATGTAGATGTTTTTGAGATTAAACCAAAGAAGCCTTATTCTAATGATTATGATGAAGTAGTAGATTTAGGTCAAGATGAGGTTAATAGTAATACTTTAAGAGAAATAGAAGATATAAATATTAATTTAGATAACTATGATACTGTTATTTTGGCAACTCTAAGCAGTGGTTAAACTTATGCCCCTGTTGTCCATACATTCATAGAAAAGTATGATTTAAAAGATAAAACTATTATGCCAATAGTTACTAATGGAGGATGGTTAGGTCATACTATTGATGATGTTAAGAAGTACTGTTCTAATGTTACTAATGAATTAGTATTAAAGTTTGATGGAAATAAGCTAGTAACTGATAGTAGTACTATTGATAAATTTATAGAGGAGTCTAATAAGTAATGGAAGTAGATTATATTGTTAATAATTTTATAAATAATGATATTAAAACTGATATAGATGAAAGAAGTAAGTATCTTACTTTATTACCAGCTTTAATATCTACTAATAGTGAAGAGATATTTAAAGATAAGTTAGGTGAAGCGGTAAATCATGTAGATAAAGAGTCTTTGAAAGAAGCAGTATATCAGACTGTTCCCTATTTAGGATATGGTAAAGTTTATCCATTCCTTGTAATAACAGAAGAAGTTTTAGGTAAAACAGAAGATGCTTCTACTACCAATAACGATAATAGATACGCCAAAGGATTAGAAACACAGTACGATCTTTTTGGTAAAGAAAATATAGATAAATCAAGAAATAATGAAAGTGAAGATTTTAAATTTATTTGGGATTATCTAGCAAGTTATTGTTTTGGAGACTTTTATACTAGAAAATATTTAAGTAATAAAGAAAGAGAGCTAATTACTTTTGCAACTTTAGCATCTTTCGGGGATGTAGTACCTCAACTTTCATCTCATATATATGCTAATTTGGCATTAGGAAATAATAAAGAGTTATTGATTGAAGTAGTAAAGAATTTAGTTCCATATCTAGGTTTTCCTAGAAGTTTAAATACAATTAATTTAATTAAAAATATAACTGAGAAAGGAGAAGATAAATAATGAGTGATATTAAAAGAGGAGGAGACTTTGGTTTAGGAGAAGAGAATACTGTTTTTGCAAAATATTTTATTGGTAAGAGTTATTTAAATCTTTTAACTGATCCTAATAAAACAAGTCTATTTATTGCAAATGTTACTTTTGAACCAGCTTGTCGTAATAACTGGCATATTCATCATGCTAAAAGTGGAGGAGGACAAATTCTTATCTGTGTTAGTGGTGAAGGATGGTATCAAGAAGAAGGTAAGGATGCCATTAGTCTAAAACCTGGTATGGTTATTACTATTCCTGCTAATGTAAAACATTGGCATGGGGCGAAGAAAGATTCTTGGTTTAGTCATTTAGCAATAGAAGTGCCAGGTGAAGAAACATCTAATGAGTGGTGTGAGCCAGTTACTGATGAGGAATATGAAAGATTGAATTAAAATATTATTACGAAAATAATAATAGAAAAAGATAATTGTAATGATGTAGAACACTTTGTAAAATTTAATCTTCATAAATATAATCAAAAAATTGTGACTATATCAGAAATAATTCATCTTATGCTCATAATAATACAATAAATGGTGATTTTATTATATATGATAATAATGAAATTATAGGTGGTGCATTAGGATATATAAGATTTGGATGGTATCAGTTAACAGATTTTTATATTGATGAAAGGTATAGAGGTAAAGGACTTGGAAGTGAGATTATAAAAAAAATAGAACAATTTGCAAAAGAAAATAATGCAATTGGTGTAAAAATAAATTCTTGGAGTTTTCAAGTACCAAAATTCTATCAAAAACTAGGGTATATTGTGTGGGGACAATTTGAAGATTGTCCACCAGAAACTATACATTATAATTTATATAAGAAATTTTGATGTCATATGGGCTTGCATAAATTCTAACCTCTTACCAAGAAGAAGGTAACGATGCCGTTAGTCTAAAACCTGGTATGGTTATTCCTATTTCTGCTAATGTAAAATATTGACATATTTAGAAACAAGAGAGTATAATATATCTAATTTTTTGGAGGATTATGGTATGAAAGAGATAATTAAAAATAATATTATAAATTATGAATTAATAAGAATTAGACAAAACACACCTGTATTAGAGCATTTAAAAAAATATAATTTTTCTTTTAGATTAAAGCAAGTTTCACCTGAATTATTAGAACAATTAAAAAATTCTGATCATCTTATTGATATGAAATATGGAAACTTTATTGCTGGATACGGAAGATTAAAAAGTGAATCTTTTAGATCTAGTGGTGGTTTAAAAATCTCTGATTCTAAAGAAAATATTCTTGGTTCATTTATAATCGAAGAGAAAAGAATAATATACGATGCATTTCAACCTTTTTACAAAGAAAGAGATTCATATGTATATATGTATGGAACAGAATTTTATACTGATATGTCAATGTTAGATGTATTAAAAGAAGAATTAAATCGAAAAAGACAATATTTAATTTATATGGGTGAAAAAGTAAATGGCTGTAAATCGGAATCTCAATTTCACGAAGTATCTAAAGAAGAATTATTAGAATATGCCCAAAATCGTGAAAAAGGTGAATATTCTTTAAAAAAAAGAAGATATTATTAATATTCACATTGACATTTTAATGATACACTACTAAGTTGTCAAAAATAATTTAGATTTGTGCCAAGGAAAATTCTTTGGAAGTTTGTAAAATGGAGAAAATGCATCTAATGAATGGTGTGAGGAAGTTACAGATGAAGAATATGAAAAGTTAGGGGAATAAACAATGGAACAAGTGAGAATTTTATGTTATGGTGATTCTAACACCTGGGGTTATATTTCAGGAAGTAATCATCTAAGGTATGGAAATGATAAAAGATGGACTAAAGTTTTAGCCGATTTTTTAGGAGATAATTTTGAAGTAATAGAAGAAGGATTAAATAGTAGAACCTTAATATCCAATGATTTAAGACCTGGTAAGGAAGGGAAAAATTGTTATGAATATTTAATACCTTGTTTAGATACACATGATCCAATAGATTTGGTTATACTAATGCTAGGCACTAATGAGTTAAAAAATACGTATAATAAGTCAGCTTTAGAAATAGGTCAAATATTAGAAGAATATTTTATTAAAACTATTTTAAATAGAAAGTCTCAATTTAAGGAAAGTTATCCTAAATTATTGATAGTGACACCACCAGTTATAAATGAATATACAGAGTATTGTAAAAAAGATGATAAATACTTAGGAGCAACTGAAAAATCAAAACAATTAAATTCAATATATGAAAATCTTGCTAAAAAATATAATTGCTATTTCTTAAGCAATGATGGCTTAGAAGCTGGAGTAGATGGAGTACATTTAACAGAAGAAAGTCATAAAAAATTAGCAGAGTTATTGTATAATAAAATAAAAGACATTTATACTAATTAAAGGAGGAATAGATTATGGAAAAATCAAAAGTATATTTTATTAAGGAAATAACCCCAGAAAACATTATTAAAGCATATAATGCTGTTGGAAAGAAATTAGAAGGAAACGTTGCAGTTAAAATGCATTCTGGAGAGAAAGGTAATAAGAACTATTTAAGACCAGAGTTTGTTAAAGATGTAATCAATTATGTTAATGGTACAGTAGTAGAGTGTAATACTGCTTATGAAGGTGCTAGAAACTCTACTGAAAAACATTTAGAGTTAATTAAAGAGCATGAGTGGGAGAAATATTTTCCTTTTGATTTATTAGATAGAGAAGGTCCTGATATGGAATTAGATATTCCAAGTGGTAAAGTCTTAAAGAAAAACTATGTAGGAAAAGATTTAGCAAAGTATGATTCACTACTTGTTCTATCTCATTTTAAAGGACATGCTATGGGAGGATATGGTGGAGCATTAAAACAATTATCTATTGGTTGTGCTTCATCAGCTGGTAAAACACTAATTCATACTGCAGGAAAGGAAACTGATCAAACAAAACTATGGGATAATTTACCAGAACAAGATAGATTCTTAGAAGCAATGGCAGATGCTGCTAGTTCTGTAGTAGAATATTTTAAAGGTAATGCCGTTTACATTAATGTTATGAAAAATATTTCTGTTGATTGTGACTGTGATGGTAATGCCTCAGCTCCTTGTATGAAAGATATTGGAATACTTGCATCAACTGACCCTGTTGCAGTAGACCAAGCTTGTTTAGATTTAGTATATAACTCTGCTGATCCAGGTAGAGATAAATTAATAGAAAGAATTGAATCACGTCATGGTGTTCATACTATAGAAACAGCTTATGAACTTGGGTTAGGTAATCGTGAATATGAGTTAATAGAACTTAACAAATAGCATCTCGAATTGAGATGCTTTTAAATAGCTTTTTCCTAATTTTTATGATATATTAATACATGATGTAAAAGGCGGTGTTTTTATGAATGATGAACTATTAAAACATGTATTATATAGCGATTTACAAAAAGGTTTAAACTATGATAATAGAAAAGTTAAATATATAGGTATGGGACAAGACTACGATGAACTAATTTATAGATTTGTTGTTTCATCAGAGCATACTCTTCAGTCTTATATAGTTACAATATATACAGATAAAAAATATAACATTATGGATACTTCATGTACATGTCCTCAGTATAATGCAACTTCATCTTGTAAGCATATAGCCGCAACTCTTGTTAAATACCAAGGAGAATACTTTTTAATAGATGAAGATGATACTGCTGATTATTATGCTAATAATCTTTTAAATGAAATAAAGCAAGTATCTGGTACTAAGAATAATATTAAAAAAGAAGCTTTCATTGTACCATATCTTAAATTAGAAAGACATATGGGTTATTATAGTAATAATTATTCTATTTACTATGAATTAAAATTTAAAATAGGTTCAACTAAAATGTATGCTTTAGGTACTAAAGTAAAATCTTTTATAGATAGTTATCGTAATGGAGGCGAAGTTAAATTTGGTAAGGAGTTTACTTATAGTAATGAAGACTATTATTTTAATAGTGAGAATAGAAAATTAATAAACTTTATAGAGTTAGCTTACTCTAGACTATATCGTTATGACTCATACTTAATTCCTACTAAGAATACTTTAGATGATTTATTTGAAATAGTAGATTCTATTTATGTAGAATATCCTTATGATACGAAAAAACAACCTTTAATTAAGGGGCTACCTTTTAGTTTTAAAGTAAGTAAAGAAAATGATTCACATACTTTAAATGTAGATACTGATTTATCTAATTTAACTAATCTTTGTAATGATTATAGATATTTAATAGATGATAATGGTATTTATAAATTAAATGAAGTAGAAAGTATTATTGCAAGAAATGTTTTAGAAGAAGAAATAGATAGTTTTACTTTTTCTAATAATAGATTTAAAGAAGTTAAAGACTATTTAATTCCTAATATTAAAGATAAAGTAGAACTTGATAAATCAGTAGATGATTTAGTTATAGTAAAAACACCTTCTGTTAAATTATATTTTGATATCTTAGAATTATATCTAGAATGTAAAATAATATTTACTTATAAAGATATAGAAGTTAATTATTTAGATAAAGAAGATAAAAATGTTATTAGAGATAAAGATTATGAGAGAGATGTATTTCTTGATATTACTAAATATGGTT
This sequence comes from uncultured bacterium, assembly GCA_949286645.1. Classification (GTDB taxonomy): domain Bacteria; phylum Bacillota_I; class Bacilli_A; order RF39; family UBA660; genus Onthousia. The sequence continues at coordinate 2,614 of CASEDN010000007.1, read as the reverse complement.
TTGATGGTGAGTTAAGACTTTATGATATAGATGAAGTTGGTTACTTTTTAGAAACAGGACTAGATGAGTTAACTGATACTTATGAAGTATTTACTAGTGAAAAGTTAAAGAATACCAGCTTGATTAAGAAAGTAAAAGGAAGTACTACCTTTAGTATAGGAACTGATAATATCTTAAATTATGAATTTAAACTAGATAATGTAAGTCTTAGTGAACTTGATGATATCTTCTTAAGTTTAAAGAATAAAAAGAAATATTATAAACTAAAAAATGGAGATGTTTTAGATTTATTAGATCCATCGCTTAAAGAATTAGAAGAGTTAAAAGAAGATTTAGACTTAGATGATGAAAAAGGAGAAATACCTAAGTTTAGAGCCTTATATCTTGATAGTTTAAGAAGTAAAAATAGATTTATTAAAACTAATAATTTATTTGATGAATTTGTTAAGAACTTTAAAGAATATAAGGATGCTAAAGTTATTTTTGATAGAGATGAAAATAATCTTCTAAGACCATATCAAAAAGATGGAGTTAAATGGCTTTATAACCTTTATAAGTGCCGTTTAGGAGGAATACTTGCAGATGAGATGGGACTTGGTAAAAGTCTACAAACTATTATCTTTATTAGAAGAGTATTAGAAGAAGATAATAATGCTAAAATATTAATAGTAACCCCAACTGCTTTAGTTTATAACTGGGATAATGAGTTTCATAAGTTTAGTGATGATATTAAAAGAAGTATTTTTACAGGCTTAAAGAAAGATAGACATAATAAATTAAAATTATATGATGGTAATGTTTATATTACAAGTTATGGGTTACTTAGAGAAGATTTAGATATCTATAAAGAGATGAACTTTAAAGTTATGGTTATAGATGAAGCGCAAAATATTAAGAATCCTACTGCGATGTTAACTAAAGCAGTTAAGAGTATAAATAGCGAAGTTAAACTTGCTTTAACAGGAACTCCTATTGAAAACTCTATTTTAGAATTATGGAGTATCTTTGATTATATAATGCCAGGTTTTCTTGCAAGTAAAAGTAAATTTAGTGAGAAATATAAAATAGGTAGTGACTTTGATGATGATACAAACCTTACTTTAAGTAAGCTTAGAAGTCAGGTTAAACCATTTATATTAAGACGTAAGAAAAATGAAGTGCTTAAAGATTTACCTGATAAGTTAGAAAATAATATCTATATTGATTTAAGCGATGAAGAAAAGAAGATATATGCTGCTTTAGTTAAAGAAACTAAAGAAGAGATGGAAGAGTTAGTAAGTGAAGGCTTTACTAAGAATAAGATGCAGATACTTACACTTTTAACAAGACTTAGACAAGTATGTATTGATCCTAAGATTATTTTTGATAACTTTAATAAAACTTCATCTAAGATAGAACATTTAACAGATGTAGTAAAGGAAGCAGTGGCTAATGGCCATAAAATACTTTTATTTACTAGTTTTAGAACTGCTTTAAATATCGTAAAAGATAATCTTACTAAAGAAGGTATTACTAGTTATGTTATAGATGGCTCTGTTAGTAGTAAGAAACGTCAAGAGTTAGTAGATAAGTTTAATACTGATGATACAAATATCTTTTTAATTATGTTAAAAAGTGGTGGGACAGGTCTTAACCTTACTAGTGCCGATATTGTAATTCACCTGGATTTGTGGTGGAATCCTCAAGCTGAAAATCAAGCGACCGATAGAGCTCATAGAATAGGACAGAAGAATACTGTTGAAGTTATTAAATTAATTACTAAAGGAACTATTGAAGAAAAGATTCTTGATTTACAGGCAAAGAAGAAAATACTTAGTGATAAGTTAATAGAAAATGATGGAGATGAGTATAAGAGTTTCCAAAACTTATCTGTTGATGATATTAGAGAATTATTAAAATTTAATAATGAATAGGAATGATAGTTATGCTAAGAATTTGTTTTGTATGTTTAGGTAATATTTGTAGAAGTCCTATGGCTGAATTTATTATGAAAGATTTAGTTAAAAAGGAGGGACTAGATAAAGAGTTTTTTATCGAATCACGAGCTACTAGTAATGAAGAGATAGGTAATGATATGCATCTTGGCACTAAAAATATATTAGATAAAAATAATATTACTTATGAAAGACACTATGCAACTAGATTATTAAAGACTGATTATGATAAGTATGATTATTTTATAGGAATGGATAATTATAATATTTTGTCTATGAAAAAGTTATTTGGTACTGATAAGAAAGTATATAAATTATTAGATTTTGCTAAGCATGATAAAGAAATAGATGATCCTTGGTATACTCATAATTTTACTATTACTTATGATGAGATAGAAAAAGGATGTAGAGCCCTGCTTAATTTTATATTAAAAAATAAATAATCGTGTTTAATCTAATAGCTTATTTACTTGTGATTAGTAAAAGTTATTTTTTAGAATATAGACTAAATAACTATTAAAGTTTGCATTATTTCATTTGTGTGTAGTTGTCAATGATGTGAGACCAAAAAGTCGTAAAAAATATTAATTAGGAAGCTGTGCGTTAGCACAAGCTTCTTTTAAAATATTTCTTTTTTCAATAGGAGAAATCCAACCTAATACTTGCATTGGAATGTTATT
>CASEDN010000006.1 GCA_949286645.1 uncultured bacterium | reverse complement strand
TATATCAGTATCAAAAAGAGCACCTACACTAGTCTTAACAACAGTAGAATTTATAAGCACTTGTCTATCATTAGGAATAATAATTGCATTAAAACCAGCCGCTACCGCTGTTCTAATAATCGCTCCAAAATTATGAGGATCTAGAATATGATCTAATATAAGTACTTTATCATATTCTTTTTCTATAATTTTATTTAAAGAAGTATATTGATAGTCCTCCATATCAATGATTATACCTTGATGAACCCCATCTGCCAAATTATCAAGTTCCAATTTTGACATAAATCTAATCCTAGATTTTAAATTTTCACTAGATAAAATTTTATTTTTCTCATAATAATTCTTTTCAACATATATTTTTCTTACTTTTTTCAAATTTTTTTCATCTTTAAGTATTCTTTCTGCCACATTTCTTCCATACACTAACATAACTATTCCTCCGTAATAAACTTCATAACTTCATCTATTCTATCCACTTTATTACTAAGTTTCAAATACCCAATCAAAGCCTCAAGAGCAGTCGCTTTTTTATATTCTATCACACTACACCCTTTAGGATTAGCATGACTCTTAGCATTTCTAGCCCGTTTAATAACACTAATCTCATATTCATTAAAAAAGTCACTATCTAACATTTTATCTAAAAAATAAGCTTGTCTTTTTGCACTAACATAATTAATAGATTCCTTCTGCAAATCATTAACTTTATTTATATTTTTCTCGATTAAATACATTCTAATATACTCTTCATATACTGCATCACCTAAATAAGCAAGTACTAAAGAATTAACACATCTAATATCCATAAAACACCTCTATCTAAAGAAAAAAGACTTATTAAGTCTAATCTCTATCATTACCCATAACAACTAAAACTAGTCTTAATAATTCTAATAATGTTGATATTAAAGAAGCAACATAAGTCATAGCAGCAGCCATCAACATAGAACTAGCCATAGACTTCTCGCTTGCTTCAACAACTTTTAATTTATTAAGAAACATTTTACCTCTTTTAGAAGCATTAAACTCTACAGGTAAAGTAATAAGTTGAAATAGTAATATTGCCACTAACAAGAATATACCAACCCAAGCAAGGTTCATCGCTCCAAAGATAAGACCAATTAAAACAGCTAAATAACCAAACTTAGAACTAAAATTAACAATAGGTACTAAGAAAGATCTAAATTTCAAAAAGAAATAGCCTTCCTTATCTTGAACAGCATGTCCACATTCATGAGCAGCCACACTAACACTAGAAATAGAGTCACCATTGTATATATCAGTAGAAAGTCTAACAACTTTAGCTCTTGGATCATAATGGTCAGTCAAATATCCTCTAGTCTCTACAACATAAATATTATCTAATCCATTCTCTTTTAATATTTCTCTAGCAACTTCAGCTCCTGTCATACCACTTTTAACTTTAACTTTCTTATATTTACTATATCTTGTTCTTAAGTAAATATCTGCAACAAGAGTTATAAGAAAAGCAATTATAACAAGACCATATCCAAAATACATATAATAAAACATTTAAAACCTCCTATATTTTTTCTATAGTAGTACCTTCTCTACTATCTATTAATCTAAAACCAATACTTTCTAAATAATCACGAATCCTATCAGCTTCATTATAATCTTTATTTTTCTTGGCTTCATTTCTCTTTTCTATTAAACTTTTTATCTCATCATCAATATCTATTATATCATCTTTTAACAAATCTAAACTTAAAACTTTATCAAATTCCATAACTAACTGTTTCTTAGTCTTATCACTAGTATCAAGTTTCAACACTTCATAAAGTACTGTTAAAGCCATCGCTGTATTCATATCATCAGATAAAGCATCTTTAAATTTATCTAAATAAGTATTAACTGTTCCCTCATCAAGTTCACCTTCATCTTTAAGTAGAGATACTCTATTCTTAAGTTTCTTATAAGCATTTTCTGCTTGTCCTAAAGCTTCATAAGTAAAAAGTAATGGTTTACGATAATGAGACTCTAAACACATATAACGATAACTTAAAGGATTATAACCTTCTTTTTCTAAAGTACTAACAGTAAGTATATCTCCTTTAGATTTACTCATCTTACCACTTTTATCATTTAAATGTTCTCCATGTACCCAATAATTACACCATTTATGACCTAAATAAGCTTCACTCTGAGCGATTTCATTAGTATGATGTGGAAAGATATTATCAACACCACCACAGTGAATATCAAGATGTTCTCCTAAATTTTTAATAGCAATTGAGGAACACTCTATATGCCAACCAGGATAACCCACACCAAAAGGACTATCCCATTTTAACTCTTGAGAATCAAACTTAGACTTAGTAAACCATAAAACAAAGTCAGCTTGATTTTTCTTATTACTATCAAACTCAACACCTTCACGTGCTCCCACTACCATATCATCAATTTTATGATTAGTTAAAATATAGTAATCATTAAGTTTAGATGTATCAAAATAAACATTACCACCTGCTTTATAAGCATAACCTTCATCAAGTAATTTTTCTATCATCTTAATATAAGAATCTATATTACTAGTAGCAGGACTAACAATACTAGGCCACTTAATATTAAGTTTCTCTGTATCTTTCCTAAATTCATCAGTGTAAAACTTAGCGATATCTAATACTGATTTGTGTTCTTTTTTCGCACTTTTAAGCATTTTATCTTCACCACTATCAGAATCACTTGACAAATGCCCAACATCAGTAATATTCATACAACGTTTAACATTATAACCTAACATATTTAAAGTTTTCTCTAACACGTCTTCCATTATATAAGTCCTTAAATTACCTATATGAGCATAATGATAAACAGTAGGACCACAAGTATACATCTTAACTTCATTTTCATTTATAGGTACAAATTCTTCTACACTTCTTGTAAGAGTATTATATAATTTCATACTATCACCTCTTTCTAATTGTATTTATTATACCATTAAAAGATATAAAAGAAAATAAGAGACTAGATAATAATCCCTTATTACATTATATGATTATTTTATAATATTCTTTTCATCTTTTTATTAAAAACTAATCTACATATTTATGTTGCTCACTAGTCCAAGCAGGAGTACAAGGTACACATGCCTCAAATTCTCCTTCAAAGGCAGAAC
>CASEDN010000005.1 GCA_949286645.1 uncultured bacterium | reverse complement strand
GTTCTATTCTAACATGAGAAATAGTCTTACCACTTTTTAAATTAACAAAAAGATGCTTGTTAGTATTTTGATAAGGTATGCAAAACTTTAAAGTATTATTAGTAAGTTCATAATCTACAACATTATTTAAATCATTGATTTCAATACTATTAATTAGGTTTAACTCTAAATCATATATTTCTATTAATCCTTCTTTAACTAAAACTATTTTACTATCATAAAATATTGGTTTAGTAAGCAAGCTTTTATTAAATTCTACTGTCTTTTCTTCTATGTTACCTTCATCATTTAAATTAATAATCCTTATTTTATCATCATTGTTAATTACTAAATAATTACCACAATAATTAATCCAACCTGTAATATCTTTTAATAATACTTTACCATTAGCATTAAGAACAACTCTTTTTCTATCTAAAAACTCTTTTTTAAAACTTTTATCTTTTTCACTATAAACATATAAATTATTTTCTAGTGAATGTTCAAATTCATAATCAGTAGGGATATTTAAATATTCTTTTGTCTCAATGTTATAGATATTATCATCTCCACCACCTATTTTCATAATTACTTTTAGACATTTATCATCTACCTTATTTACCTCATAGGCTTTGTCATCTTCAAAGACTATATCTTTAGTTTCTAAATTAACTAAAGATAAAGAATAGTCTTTAGATACAAGAACGTAATCTATATTATTCATAGTAATAACTTTATGAAAAGAGTCATACAAAGAAATATCATATATTTTTTCATCTTTAACTAATAATTTTTGTTCATTATCTAAATATATAAAAGTATAATCATCGTTTCTATATATATCTTTAATACCTATCTTCTGTCTTAATTCATTTTTTGTCATACGTTTTTCTCCTTATGTCATTTATTATATCTAAGGCTTGTAAATAGTTCAATTAAAATAATATTTTTCTTGACATTATAATATATTTGTTGTATAACTGTATTAATTAAGTAATACAAAAGAGGTGATAATTATAAGTTATGTTTTTGATAATGATAAACCTATCTATTTACAACTAGAAGAAATAATTAAAAAAGAGATATTTAAAGGAGAGTTATTACCTAGTAGTAAAATACCTTCTGTTCGTGACTTTGCCCTTAAATATCAAGTAAATCCTAATACAATGCAGAAAGCTTTACAATGTTTAGAAGAAGAGGGATTTATTTATACAGTTAGAACTAGTGGTAAATATGTTACTGAAGATAGGGAGTTTATCTTAAAAGAGAAAAGATTACTTGCAAAAAGTCTATATCAAGATTTTATTAATAATTTGAAATCTTTAGGATATAGTGATACTGATATTAAGAAAATACTAAAGGAGAGTGAATTTTAATGGCTTTATTAGAAGTTAGTCATGTAAGTAAAAGTTATGGTGCTAATAGAGTTTTAGATGATGTTACTTTTAGCATTCCTAAAGGTAAAATCGTAGGACTTTTAGGACCTAATGGGAGTGGCAAGACAACTCTTATTAAATTAATAAATGACTTATTAAAAGAAGACTCTGGTACTATTAAAGTAGAAGGGTTAGACCTTGGAGTTGAAACTAAGAAGTTAATCTCTTATTTGCCTGATAAGAACTATTTAAATAATAATATGACAGTATTAGAGTTACTTAACTATTTTAAAGACTTTTATGAAGACTTTAGAATAGATAAAGCGAAAGAGTTAATAGGTAAGTTAGATCTTGATTTAAATCAAAAATTAAAGACAATGTCTAAAGGTACTAAAGAAAAAGTTCAATTAATACTTGTTATGAGTAGAAAAGCGAAACTATATATTTTAGATGAACCTATTGGTGGGATAGATCCTGCTGCAAGAGATTATATCATTAACACAATATTAACTAATTTCAGTAATGATGCTTCACTACTTATTTCAACACATTTAATTAGTGATTTAGAGAAAGTCTTAGATGAGGTTATATTCTTAAAGAATGGTAAAGTCGTAAGAAGTGGTAGTACAGATGAGATTAGAAAAGAAACTAATATGTCTATTAATGATTTATTTAGGGAGGAATTTAAATGTTAGGTAAATTATTAAAATACGATTTTAAGAATCTTTATAAGACTTTACTACCAATATATCTAATTACATTAGTTATTACTATATTAACAGTTATCCTTAATAATTTAAGTGATACATCTAATTTGTTTTCTACTTTAAATGGATTAATGATATTAAGTTATGTTGTTATATTAATGGTATTAGTAATAGGAACATTTTTCTTAAGTATTAGAGATTTCTATTTAGACTTTGCAACTGAAAGGGGATATTTAACTAATACTTTACCTGTTAAGAAAAGTACTATTATTACATCTAAATTTATAACAAGTATTGTTACTATGCTATCAAGTCTTGTTGTTATGTTTATATCTATTATCATATTAATAATAGGTAGTGGAGAGTGGACTTCTTTTGTAGATGGTATAATTTACTTCTTTAAGGATATACCAGGTGATGCTGTTGTTATGTTAATACTTATGACAGTTCTTATGATTGCAGCATATATATCAGGACTTGCTGTTTGTTATTTATCTATAGCATTAGGACAATTAAAAAATAATAATAAACTAGGCTTTAGTTTTCTTGCTTACATAGTTATTTACATTATCTATGAGATGTACTTTACTTTCGCTCTTACCTTTATAGGGGCGATTAGTCCAGATTTTGTAAGAAGCTTAGATAGTGAAGTAGGAGTAATAGCATCTGTTAATATCTTATTTGGTATATTAATAGGACTTGTAATTATTATTACAGCGATAATTACACCAATAACTAATTATATTCTAAAAAATAAGCTTAATTTAGAGTAGTAGTGGTTATCATTTAATCACTACTTTTCTTTTTGTCTAAATTTATGTATAATAAAAATGGTGATGAACTAATGTATTTATTTATTGAATATCCAAAGTGCAGTACTTGTAAGAAAGCTAAAAAGTTTTTAGATGATAATAATATTAAATATGTTGATAGAAATATAGTAACTGATAATCCTACTAAGAATGAGTTAAAGAAATTTCTTGAAATTAGTGGTAAAGATATAAAGACATTCTTTAATACTAGTGGTAATTTATATAAAGAGTTACACTTAAAAGATAAATTACCTAGTATGATTTTAGATGAAAAGCTTGAGTTATTATCTACTGATGGAATGCTTGTAAAAAGACCTATTTTAGTAGGAGATAGTTTTGTTTTAACTGGCTTTAAAGAAGATGTTTGGAAAGAGGTGATAATTAATGGATGAGTTATTTAAAAAAATTAATATAACTCCTAAAAATTTAAAACTTTATGAAGTAGCATTTTCTCACTCATCTTATGCTAATGAACATAAAGCTAAGAAAGATTATGAGAGATTAGAGTTTTTAGGAGATGCTGTTGTTGATTTAGTCATGGCTGATTACTTATATCGTAATCATGATGAAAATGAAGGGACAATGACTAAAGTAAGAGCAAGTTATGTATGTGAGAATGCTTTATATGAGTATTCTTTAGGTTTAGGACTTAATAATTATATAAAAGTAGGACATGGAGAGGAATTACATGGAGGTAAACTTAAGAAAGCTATTGTTGCTGATATCTTTGAATCTTTTATGGGTGCTATTTACTTAGATCTTGGTTATGCTACTGTTAGAAGAGTAATTTTAGATATCATAGTCCCTTATGTTACTAATCCTAATGTAACATTTTTTCAAGATTATAAATCTGCTTTACAAGAAGCAGTACAAACTACTAAAAAGAGTCTTTATTATGAACTTATTTCAGAGTCAGGTCCTCCACATGATAAAACCTTTAAAATACAAGTAAGAGTAGATGGTATTATCTATGGGGAAGGAGTAGGAAGTAGTAAGAAAGAAGCAGAGCAACTAGCTGCTAAAAATGCTTTAGAGAAACTTGCTATTTAATTATGAAAACACAAGAATTAAAAATATATAATAAATTAATAGAGGCGCTTTTTGATTTAGAAGAAGAGGGTTATGAAAATAGAGAAAATATTGTTAGATTTGTTATAGAAAATTTTATAATAAGTAGTGATTGGCTAAAAGATCCTGAAATATGTGAAAGAATATCTATTCTGGTTGATAGTTCTATTATCGCTACTAAAGTTTTAGGTATTATCGCAACTTCTACTGAACATGATTTTGAAATAGAAAATACTACTAATTTAGGTCGTAATTATAGTAATACTATTTTAATAAATAATCTTTATATTGCCCATGATAAGTATCTTGATTTATTAGGAAATTATAGAATTTATAAGTTAGAGGGATATCATCCTAAATATTTAGTAGAAAATAAATTAAATTCTTTAAGTGTTGAAAAAGAGATAAAAGAAACAGATAAGATATTAATTAGAAACTTTGATTTGAAAATATGAGTAAAATAGTATATAATTAATAAAGTTTTGTTTCCATATAAAAAGAAAGGAGAATTTATGAGTAAAATAAAAATATTTGGTTTAGGTGGACTAAACGAAAATGGTAAAAATATGTATGTTGTTGAAGTAGATAAAAACATCTATGTATTTGATGCTGGAAGTAAGTTTGATAATGAAAAAAATTTAGGAATAGATTATATTATTCCTAACTTTGATTATTTAATAAGAAATAGAAAAAAAATAAAAGGTATCTTTTTAAGTCACGGTCATGAAGGTAATATGGGAGCAGTTCCTGATATTTTAAAATCAATTCCAGAAGTTAATATTTATGGAGCAAAATTAACTTTAGAAATATTAAAACAAGATTTGACAGAACAAGAAATTAAGAAGAGTCATTTGATAGAAGTTAAACCTCATCATAAATTAGAGTTTGGTAAGGAAAGTATTTTTCCTATCTCTATGACTCATTCTATTCCTGATGCTTTGTGTTATGTTTTATATACAAAAGATGGAGCGATAGTTTATACAGGAGATTTTACATTTGATCATACAGAGACAGGTCTATATAAGACAGATATAGGTAAACTTGCTTATGTTGGTAAACAAGGTGTACTTTGTCTTTTAGCAGAATCTATGTATGCTGAGCGTGATGGATATACTAGTCCTAATAATAGAGTAAGTGACTTTATTAGAAATGTATTAGCAAGAAATAAAGGGAGAATAATTGCAACTGTTTTTCCTGCTCATTTCTACAGAATACAAGAGATATTTGATGAAGTTAGTAAGACTCATAGAAAGATTGTTATTATGGGACATTCTTTACAAAATACTATTAATTATGCGTTAAAGAATAATTATTTAACTATTGATAAAAGAGTAATAGGTGATTTAACTAATTTAAATGATAAAGATGTAGTAGTATTAATATCGGATGAGAAAGAAAAGCCTTTTGCGAACTTAGAAAGAATAATTAAAGGGTATGATAAATTCATTAAGCTTAATACCAATGATACAATTTTTATAACAGAGCCTGCTTATGAAGGAATAGAAAAACGTCTTGCTACTGTTATGGATGATATAGCAATGCGTGGTGTTAATGCTATTAGTTTATCTAGTAAGAAGCACTTATTACATCATGCATCTCGTGAAGATTTATCTTTGTTAATAAATATAATGAATCCTAAATACTATTTCCCTGTTAAAGGAGAATATCGTAATCAATATGCTAATGCAGAGATTGCGGAAGACTTAGGGATACCTAAAGATAATATTATCTTAAAACAAAATGGAGATGTAACTCTATTTATTAAGGGTAATCTTGTTCCTACTAATGAACATATAGTGACAGATGAAATTCTAATAGATGGTAAAAGTAATGGTGATATAGGGGATTTAGTTTTAAAAGATAGAGAGATGTTAGGAGAAAATGGTATTGTTATTATAAGTTGTACACTAGATAGAGAGACTAAAAAGATATTAGCAGGACCAGAAGTATTAACAAGAGGATTTATCTATGTTAAAGATAATTTAGATTTAGTAGATGAAATTAAGAAGATGTCTTTAGAAATAATGGAAAATAATATTAGTGAAGGAACAAAAAGAGTAGAATATACTGCTATAAAAAATGAAGTAAGAGATGTTTTAGGAAAATACTTCTATAAAACTATGGAAACAAAACCTATGATTATAACAGTTATACAAGAAGTGTAAAAATAAAATAATATATATTAGTAAATTGACTCTAATTTTAGGGTCAATTTTTTTAGATAAAAAATTATATTAGAAAATGGTAAAATAATAATGTAAAATCAGGAATATATATCAACGACAAATACTTTCTATAATTGCTAAATTGGATGTTATATGTTAATATTTTAATAGATAAGATAGAAAAGTATGATTGTTATTAATTAGGTTATATTAAGTAGTAAGGAGAGAGAGTTAAGATGAAATTAAAGAAACGTGAAAGTATTATAATGCTAGTAGTATTGCTAGTAATGATAATAGCGATAATAGGAGTAAGTTATGCAGCATTTAACTATAGTAGAACAGGGGAAAAGTTAAATAGTATAACAACAGGTTCTGTTACAATGAGTTATGAAGAAAGTGATAATGTTATAAATTTAACAGGGTCATTACCAACAGTAGATGAAGCAGGAAAAAAGAGATTAAAAGAAGGAGAATACTTTGATTTTACAGTAAGTAGTAATATAACGGGAAATACAAATATAAACTATGAGATAAGTGCAAAAGATATAACAGATAGTAGTGCTAGAAAGATAGATGGGTCTAATATAAAGTTATATTTAACAAAATTAACGGATGATGGTGAAGAGGAGCTGATGACTCCTGAAGTATATAATGAAGAAGCGAGTGAGAATACATATACAGGTAGACCATCAGGAGAGATGAGTTTATATACAAGTAGTATGAATAGTAGT
>CASEDN010000004.1 GCA_949286645.1 uncultured bacterium | reverse complement strand
TCTTTAATCATTTCCACTGCTTTATCCTTATTACCTTCTTTATAATATTTATAAGGTAACATTAAAGGATTAAAACTATTACTTTTATAAGCATCATCTAAATTAAAAACCAATGTATTATAATTATTCTTATCAAGTTTACTCTTAAAGGTACCAAAGTATTCATTTTTATTATCTAAAACTAATAAATTTTCTCCATTCTTAATAGAGTTTATCACTTCATTAAACATAACACCAGTAGTCTTATATGTATTAACTTCTCCAATAATTAAATTTGTATTTTTCATAAAACATCACCTTTCCTAAAATATTGACTTCTTCTTAATAGTTTCTTTATCTATAATTTTATCAATTATCTTACCATCTTTAAGTTTACTTCTTAAAATATCTGTTTTCTTAATCGCTTCATTTTTAAGTTCAATTTCTTCTAATAATTTCTCTTTTCTTTTAAGAAATAACGCTTCACTAAAATTATTCCAATTATCTCTAATCTCTTCTAAAGTGAAACCCACTTCTTTTAACTCATTAATAAGTTCTAAATCTTTAACTTGTTCTTCTTTATAATATCTATAACTAGTAAACAAATCAACTTCACTAGGTTTAAACAAGTCTATACTATCATAATACCTAAGAGTTCTAATTGGAATACTCGTAAGTTTAGAAAACTCACCTATCCTATACAGCATAAGCATCAGTACCTTTCATAAATATCATACTACAATTTAAAGAACTTTAATAGATTTACCTCTAAACTTTTTTGTCAAAACTAACACCTTTTGTTCTTCTTTTACAGTTTCCTTAACAATGTAATCTTCTCTTTCAAGTTCATCTCTTAGTAACAATAATAACATCTTAAGCAATTTAAGTTGTACTATCTTTATTTTAGTATCTCTATCTATAATATTTTCCTCCCTTCACTGATACTTTAACATTACAGTTAACTAGAGAGTCAATATAAAAAAGAGAAAATATATTTACGAAAATTCGTAACTAATTTATTACATTTTCTCTTGCTATATAAAATTTAATTTGATACTATATTTATAGGAACATTTAATAGTTGGGTGGAGCCAAATTCTTTATGGAAGGAGGCTTGATATAATGAACAAGAAAGATTCATTAATCGTTGCTTTAGTAGTTATAATCCTTTTTCAAAACCTATTACTGCTACTAGCATTAATATAGAAAAAGCCACCTAACTCACAACTGTTGAATTAGGTGGTACCAACAATTTTGTAGGTTTCACTCAACACGCGAATATTAAGTGTTCCTTTTATAGTGTATGAAATTTTTTCTTACATATACATCATATCATAATTATTACATTTATGCAAACTCATTTTTTAAAACTCTACATATCTATTAGTATTATAAATAGTTCCATCCACTTCCACATAAATAGAATATTTCCCACTGAGTCCATCTTCATTTATATATTTAGTAACACTAATACCTTCTTTAGTCTCTTCTTCTGTAAATATATCAACACATAAAGCCGTATAAGGTTTCTTACTTATAGGAACATTATAAATATTTTTAGTACCATTTTTATAAAGAATAACATTAACATCAGTACCTCTTTTAAATTTACCAGTAAATACTAATCTATCAACTTCTTTAGTAATACTAATATTATGTTCTTCTTCTATATCTTTAAAATCTTTACTATTTAAGATAAAGCCTAACTCACTACTAGTAACTTCAGTCTTACCTAAACTACCAATAGACTCAGCCTTATCTAAAGTAAAGTTTTCATTCTTTGGATATAAACTCATCTTTTCTACTCTATAGTTATTAGTAGGTAAAACTATTTCAAAGATAACCTCACCATCTTTATACTCAACAGTATCACTAACTAAACGATCTGCCCCACTAATTCCCGCTGGTTGATTAGAGTTCTTTCCATCTACATAAACAATACCACCAGAATGAATTATATAATGCTCACTTTCTAAATAATCAACATCAGATATATATGGAGAATAAAATTCACTACCACGTTCTTTACCATATTCAAATACTTGCTCAATAGTCATTTTATCTGTATCTATCTTATACATAACACCACGAGAATAACTATCTTCTGCAGAGACATATTCATCTTCATTTTTAGATTTATTATTACCATTATCAAAGATAAATACATAACCTTCAGGGGTAATCATCGCTGCATGTTGACTCCATTGCCACTCAAAATCATCTCCAACAGGTGTAAAGAAATACTTCTGATATTCTTCGCTCCAGTTAGTAGAATCACCTATTATCCAGTTTAAATCACCACTATCATAATCTATATTAATAACAGCATCTTGATGTCTACCAGATAAAGTTATAGAATTAGTCTCTTCATCATACCAAACAGAATTATTATGAAACCAATCATACTCTGTCCAGTTTTCACTCTTACCATCTTCAATATTTAAAATATCTTTTAAATCAAAAGTCTTAACAACTTCACCAGTATCTCTATCAAGTTCTACAATATAATCTTCTACAGTACCTTCACCACTAGTAAAATCATCACTAGCAACTAATAAATTACCATTAGGCATCTCATAATAATCGTGATGATAACCACCAGGTAAACTATATTCTTTATATATTTTACCTAACATATCCATCTCATATAAACCTGTCATATAATAAGGACTATTAACTAATCTTTCTGTACTTAACATCAAATGTCCATTATCAAGTCTATTAACCTCCCAAATAGAATTAATAGTTAAGTACCATCTAACATCTCCATTTACATCATATGCACAAGTATAACCATCACTAGATGGTGTAAAGAAATATAAATCATTACTTAACTCATCTTTATTAGCATCAACAGAAGTAGGTAAAATAAAATCATCTGGTAATGCTTCAGTAGTAATAGTAAATTCTTTCCTTACATCACCATATTCTACAATTACAGTATTATCTCTATCAGGATAAAGTCCATATATAGGTAAATAATGTTCAGTTCCTTCATCAAAAGTATATTCATAAGTACTAAGTTCATCATCACCTTCTATAGTAACTTTAGGACTAACAGCTTCATCAGTCTTAAAGATAATTAAAGCAGTCAAAGGTGAAATCTCATAAGGGTTAACAATTACATCAGCATTATCAATATCTTTTAATTCTGTAGGAAAGTCATCCTCTAATTTACTCTCCTTTTCAATTAGACTACTAACAACTTTTACTTCTTTACTATTAGTACTCATATTATTAAAAACAAGTAAACATAAAGTAACAAGTATTAAAATAATAACTATAATTATAATAACAATTTTCTTTTTCTTCATACTATCTCCTCCACTCACCTTAATTTTACATTATAAAACTATAGTAAGTAAATAAAACACTAGTTGAAAAAACTCAACTATTAGTTGAGTCAAAACAATCATCATTAAAACTTAAAGGAACTTCATAAGTAATAGTTTTATCATCAAGACTAGTAGCATTTATCTCTAAGACTAACTGGTTATTTTTAAATATTTTACAACTACTAGCATAATCATCAACTGTAAAATCAATACTATTAAGTAATCCAGAAAGAGTATCTACATCACTACTATCACTTTCACAGCTACTAATCTTTGTTTTAGCATCTCCATTAACATCATAAAGATTACAACTTAAACTTTTATATTCAGTATCATCATCACTATTATTATAGTTAATACTAGATATATAAATAGAAGACTTATCAGGAGAAAAAGCTAAAACACCACTAACATCAAAATCATTAGAATCAGTTTCTAATACTTTAAACTCATAAGTTTCCTTATGAACGACAAAAAATACAAAAATAAAGGCTACACAAATACCTAAAATTGTTATAGGAATAAATATTTTCTTATTTAATTTTTTCTTGTTCTTAACACTTCCATCTAACAATTCATCTATATTAACATTAAATAACCCACTAATAGTTTTAAGGATAGCAATATCAGGAATACTCTTACCATTCTCCCATTTACTAACTGCCTGATAAGTAACACCTAACTTTTTAGCAAGTTCATCTTGTGTTAAGTTATTATCTTTTCTAAGCTTCTTTATAAATTTACCAATTTTCTCTTGATCCATTAGTATCACTTTCTTCCTCTAAACAACATTATATTAATATTATAGCACATACAAAGTTATTCTTTCATAGAAAAAATAGTTGATTAACAACTATCTTACTTAACTTCTAACTCTATAGGACAGTGATCACTTCCAAACACATCACTGTCTATTTTCATATCCTTTACATTATCAATAAATCTATTTGACACTAGAAAATAGTCAATTCTCCAACCAATATTCTTCTCTCTAGCTCTTCCCATATAACTCCACCAAGTATAAGCTTGACTTCTATCTTTATATAGATAACGGTAAATATCAATAAAGCCTCCATCTAAAAGTCTTGTAAATGCATCTCGTTCTTCTACAGTAAAACCAGCATTACCAACATTACCTTTAGGATTAGCAAGATCTATTTCTTTATGAGCAACATTAAAATCTCCACAAACAATAACAGGTTTCTTCTTATCAAGACTCTGTAAATATTTAAGAAAATCTTCTTCCCAAATCATTCTATAGGAAAGTCTTGACAAGTCTCTCTTGACATTAGGAACATATACACAAACTAAGAAGAAGTCATCATATTCAAGCGTTATAACTCTACCCTCATGGTCATGTATATCAACATCTATTCCATATGCCACATCAAGAGGTTTAACCCTAGAATAAACTGCTACTCCAGAATACCCCTTCTTATAGGCAGTATTTAAATAAAAGTTATAACCTTCTGGTCTAAAAGGAATCTCACTCTCTATCGCTTTTACTTCTTGTAGACAATAAATGTCAGCATTACTTTCTTTAAAGAAATCTTCAAACCCTTTCTTTAAACAAGCTCTAAAACCTGCAACATTAAAAGATACTATCTTCATAACACACCTACTTACTATTCATTGCTTGTAAAGCAGTTATAGCAACAACACCTACTATATCATTAGCATTACATCCACGTGACAAATCATTAACAGGTTTAGCAAGTCCTTGCGTAACAGGACCATATGCCTTCGCTTTAGCAAGACGCTCTGTAATCTTATAACCAATATTTCCTGCATCTAAATCTGGAAATATTAAAACATTAGCTTTACCTGCTACACTACTATTAGGTGCTTTACTCTTAGCAACAAGAGGAACAACAGCAGCATCAAATTGTAACTCTCCATCTAAATTAATATCAGGATATTCTTTTCTAGCCATCTCTACTGCTTTAACAACTTTATCAACATCACTACATTTAGAAGATCCAAAAGTAGAATGAGAAAGGAAAGCTACATTAGGTTCTTCTTCTACCAATAATTTAAACGTCTTAGCACTCATCATTCCAATTTCCACTAACTCTTCACTACTAGGATTTTGAATCATCCCACAATCAGAATAAACAAATACTCCATTAGAACCATATTCACAATTAGGAACAACCATCAAAAAGAAAGCAGAAGCAACTTTTGTATCTTTACTAGTCTTAATTATCTGTAAAGCAGGTCTTAAAGTATCAGCACTACTGTGACATGCTCCAGAGACAATACCATCAGCATATCCATCTTTAACTAACATATTAGCGAAATAAACATAATCATTTAAAATAGTATCTCTAGCTTGCTCTAAACTAATACCTTTATGTTTTCTAAGTTCATAATAATCATTAATTAACTTTTCACTATCACTAAAAGTCAAAGGATCAATAATAGTAACCCCATTAATATCAATATTATTATCTTTAGCAAGACTTCCTATCTCACTTTCCTTACCTATTAAAATGATATTAGCGAAAGCTTCTTTTTTTATAGTAGAAGCAGCTTCTAACACCCTAACATCATTAGATTCAGGTAAAACAATTTTCTTAAAATCATCTTTAACTCTCTCTTTTATTCTATCAATAAATTCCATCAAATCATCTCCATTAACATTTTATCAAAGCAAAAGATTTAAGTCTATAACAAATATAATTTATTACAAAAGAAAAATAGGGTCCCACAGAATTCCATAGGTCCCTTGCAAAAATGATTTAACATTTTTTTCTCGCATAATTAATATATTATAAGTATTAAATAATATAATGATTAAATATATAATTATCTACGATGTTTATGTTGTTCCTCTTGTAAGGAATCATCATCTTGAATCATCATAGCATCATAAAAATCTTTATTTACTGCTTCAACTTGTTCCATAGTTGCATATTCCTTACCATCCTTAGCCTTATAACAAATTCCCTTTCCATAATCAGTCCTTGCATCGACTTTAGGTTCAAGTCCTTTTCCATAATCAGTTAAATTATCAATAATACAATCATTACTTGTTTTTATTTTATTATCCATACACGCATATTCCTCCACTTACAATTAAAATATCACTATCTTATCCAAAAATCAACTCTGCTTTCTTTTTCTATAATAAACAACAGTTCCTATAAACAACACTAAACCAACACAAGATATAACTAATCCTTCTTTAAATAAAGGAGACGTATAAACTATTTTTATATTATGAGTACCTTTACTAATATCAAAACCAATAAAACTCTTATTAACAATTTCATAATTAGTCTTTTCATCATCTACATATATTTCAAAACCTTTATCATAAGGAATAGAAACTTTAAAGTAACCATCATCTTTTACATTAATATTACCCTCTATAACATCACCTTTAGTCTTATCTCTATCAATAACAAAAGGAGATATTTCATCATTAATAGATACTAAATCGTTATAATCATATAAAGCCATATCAAAATCAGTTAATCTAAACTTACCCTCACTAAAAGTAATTTCTAAAGTATCTCCACTCAAAGAATATTCAAACTTATAATTATTATTATGATACTTCCATCTTCTACAACTAAGTTTATTACTAACTCCATTAATATTAATATAAGAATCATCTTCACTACACTTATTATCATAAAGCATCTTAAATCTTAAAAGTAAAATATCACTATCACTAACATTATTTAACTTAACAACTAACTTATTATCTTTAGAAGCTTTAATAAAATATTTACCATTATCCTCTTCTATACTTAAATTCTTACTTTCTAAAACATTATAATCTGGAACATAGTCTTTTACTTTCTTAACATAACTATCACTATAATCGTCATCTACAATAGCATAATTCAAATAGGCATCTAACTTCTCAAAATAATTAAGACTCTTATACTCATCTAAACTCATTATCTTACTAGTGCTGTATCCAACAGGTAGAACATCTTCATTTCTATAAATACCATCAGAAACTCTTTCATAACCTAACATATTATTATTACTATTAAGTAAATACTTATTACCCATATAAAAGTTATAGAAAATATTATTATTACCTGTAAGCATTCCATAACTCCTATAAATAAATTCATTATTAATTAAATTATTATAGAAATCTTTATAATAAGAATTAGATAAAGAAGAATAAATACTACCAGTATAGTAATCTACATCATAGATATAATTAGACTTATCTAACTTAACTTTTTGATCACTCATTCTATAAAAACTATTATCACTATCTAATACTTGTTTTACTTTATCACTAGTCTCTTCATAATCTAAAGTATCATAAAACTCTTTAGTTACAAATATATCAGAAAAATTAGTAGGAATAACTAAGACTAAAGACATAATACCAAGATAGATATATAGAATCATCTTCTTTTTAAGCTTAAGACTAATAAGTAAAAAGATAATTAAAAGAACCATATCAACAACAAATAATAAACATAAACTCTCTTCCTTATAAAGTAAAACAAGAAGATTAATAATTGCAACTATGAAAGAGATAATAATACAAAACCTTAACTTATTTTTATTATTATAAACATTCTTAATGAAATAACTAATTAAGAGGATAGCAAGAGGTAACATTGTTATAAAAGCTG
>CASEDN010000003.1 GCA_949286645.1 uncultured bacterium | reverse complement strand
GATATGCCTATAATCTCTTAGAGATATCCTACTACTCTACTAATGATTTTAAAGTAGATATAGAAGTTGTTAAAAAAATAAATAGCAAACCAGTATTCTTTGGTGATAAAAATGGTGATGGTTACTATGATATGTTATCTGCTTTTCAAAAATCAATTAGAGGTAGTGATGTAGATGCAGCTCTTCACTACTTAGCAAGGTTAATTACAATAGGAGATTTAGATAGTATCTTTAGACGCATGTCTGTTATTGCTTATGAAGATATAGGTCTTGCTAATCCTTCTATTGGTCCCAAAGTAATGGCAGCGATAGAAGCCGCTAAATTAGTAGGATTACCAGAAGCTAGAATTCCTTTAGGCACTATCGTTACAGAAATGGCCCTATCTCCTAAAAGCAATACTGCTCATATTGCTTTAGATGAAGCCTTAAGTGATATAGAAAAAGGTAATGTAGGAGATGTCCCTAAACACTTAAAGAATCCAAGTGATACCTATAAATATCCTCATAATTATAAAAATGCTTTTGTTAAGCAGCAATACTTACCAGATAAGTTAAAGAATAAAAAATATTATCATCCTAAAGATTTAGGATATGAGGCTAAATTAAAAGAGATCTATTTATATTTAGAAAAATTAAAGAAGGAAAATTAAATTCCTTCTTTTTTATTTCTTAAAACTATCCTTCCATTACCTTTACTTTCGCTTTACCATTATCTATACTTCTATCAATATCATCTTTAGTTTTATCTATATCTTTCAGGCTATCTTTAACAGTATCTTTAATATCATCTATTACTTTAAAAATTCTTTTAAATTCACTTTCTTTTAAATAAGATTTATATTTAGTCTTTAACTCTTCTTCTACTTTCTCTATATTATCAAGGTTACTTACTAAGTTTTTCTCTATCTCTATTGCATTATCTTTATAAGACTCTAAACTATCTATATATTCATTACATAAATCTATATAATTATTTTTATTTGATGATGATAATTCACTTAATACTTTATAAGAAAGATAAGTTGCAAGGAGTGTTCCAACGATACTATGATTATTTTTAAAGGCAAGAAAACTACCAAGAGCAAGTAAAGCTTTAGTACCAAATCCTAATCTAATAGACTCTTCTTTTTCCAAATCTACAAATGTTCTATCTAAATTAATGCTAGTAGTTGAACTTAGGTCATCAAGAATTTTGCTAGTAGATTTTAACTCTTTGGCAATTTTATCAAAGTCTTTTAAATCATCTTCTTTATCACTTAAGTCTTCTTTTATATTATTAAACTCAATATCTTTAGATCTAACCTCACTATCTAGCATTTCTTCTCTTAGCTTCGCTTCTTTATATTCTTTATATAAAAGAAATAACTCTTTTAAATCATCAGTCCTCTTTAGTAAAGAAATAATATAGTCATATAAGTCTTTATTTTCATTTCTTAATTCATTAAGTATTTCTTTTAATTTTTCTAAATCTTTTGGATTAGTAATATAAGGAATCTCACTAATCATCTTATCATACTTAAGACTATTATCATCATTCTTATCTCTTATATTATTTAAGTATGTCTTGCCATCCATTTACATCCCTCTTTTGCTAAACATATAATATTATACTATAAATGTCTTAATTAAGATATAAAGTTTGGTAAATAATTTTTGATTAAGAGGTCTACTTATAATAAATTTAGGATTAGATTTTTCTAACTCTCTAACAACTTCTTTAACTAAATCATTATAATCTATTTTTTCTATAATACTAAACATAATCTTTTGATATTTAGAGATAGTGAAAGCTTTATCTTTAAGAATATAATCATCTTTAGATTTATTACTAATCATTAAATCATTAAAACCTGTATAATAGGCACCAGGCATTATTAAAGAGATACTTACATTAAGTCCTTGATATAATAGTTCTAATCTAAGAGTATTTGCAAGGTTATAAAGATATAATTTACTTGAAGTATAAGTAGATAGATATGGTAAAGGTAAAAATGCGGCAAGGGATGAGGTTATAAAAACTTTACCACGTCTTTTATGATAGTAACAGTATCTTAGATACTTCTGTAATAGTCTAAAATTACCCTTTATATTAACATCTATTACTTCATTAAATCTTTCATTAGATATCTCTAAGATACTACCTCCATTACCAATAGAGGCATGTAATATTAAACAGTCTATCTCAAGTTTATCTATATCAAAATCACTATCTAATAAATTTAATACTATAGGAAACATAATAATCTTTTCATAATTAATTTTCTCTTCTAAAGCAACTTTCTCCTTTAAAGTCTTACACCCTGCATAAACAATATGTCCTCTTAAAGATAAGGACTTGGCAAGATTATATCCTATATTACTTCTAGCACCAGTTATTAATATATTCATTATATTCACCTATTATTAATATAACCAAAAAGACCTCTATTATTTAGAAGTCTTCTTAAATATAACAAAGGATACACCTTTTTTTTCGTTTTTAACTTTAATATCATAGTTCATTAGTAATAAGGTTTTTTTGACTATTGAAAGTCCTAATCCAAATTCACCCTTAATACCTTTTCGGAACGGAGTAAAGATTCCTTCAAGGAGAGTATCATCGATATTAGGACCATCATTATATAAGGTTAAACGGTTATTTTTGGCAGTAATTTTAATTGTAGACTCTGTATATCTCATGAAGTTAGCAAGGATATTATCTATTACAGTCTCAAAGTAATCGTAAGTACCATAGAATTTACTATTTTTATCAAAAGTAACTTCAAATTTAACGTCTTTCCTTCTAAACTTAAATTCTTTTATCGCAGTATTTACTATTTTTTTCATATCTACTAACTCATAGTCTACTTTTTTATTATCTTTTAAATAATCTAATTTATTCAAATAAAGAAGTGAATGAACTTTTAATTCCAATTTTTCTGTTTGTTCACTAATAACATCTATTACAGTATTAGCATCTTCTATCTTATCATTATAAGCTTCTATATATGATTTTATTACGGTGAGAGGTGTTTTAAAATCATGTGAAATATTTTGATACATTTGATTACGATACTCTTCTTGGTTTTTTAAAGAGATACGCATATCTTCAATAGCCAGTTCTAATGAACGCATTTCATCATCAATTTGAAATGATATACTATGATCATAGTTATCATTATCTATATTATCAATTTTTTGTTTTAACTTTTCTATTTTTCTAACTATAAAGCTTCCCCAAAATATAAGGATTAGAGCTATTACTAGAAAAGCAATTATTACTACAGGTAGTACAGCATCTAATATATCTTGTTTAGTCTTTTCAATATAAGTATCATTGGTAAGAGCTATTTTAGTAACATCATCATTATGGAGTGTATAATAATAATAAATTTGGTTTTTATAAATAAATTTTCCGTAATTACTTTTAAAGGCATCCATAATATCATTAACATCATTAAAGTCTATAATATCATGAATATTATCTGAATAGGCAACTGTATTTCCTATTTTATATAGGTATGCAATCTCAGTTGTAACTAGGTCTTCATTTATATCTGATTGGACAAATTCAAGAGGTTCTCTTAAGTAACTATAGATATTACTTTCTGCAGAAGGGATAATGACTTGAGGTAATATGATTCCTAAAGTTAGAAAGAAAGCTAGAAATACTACTATTATTAATATTAATAACTGATGAGATAATTTATTAAAGTATTTCATGCACTTAATCTATATCCATATCCATAGATAGTATTAACGTTTAATAAAGGCATTTTCTTTCTAAGTCTTCTAACTAAATCATCTACGGCTCTATCACTACCAAAGTAGTCATCCCCCCATACAGCATTAAGTATATCTTCCCTTGAAAAACTTTTGTTAATGTTTTCTACTAATAATACAAGTAAATCAAATTCTAATGTTGTAAGCTTAATAGGTTTATCTTTAACACTTACAATACGTTTATCTAAATCTATAGAATAATCTAAGTAATTTAAAATCTTAGTTTCAGTACTTTGATATACTCTTTTTATAATATTATTAACTCTAAGTACAAGTTCTTTACTAGAATAAGGTTTAGTAATGTAATCATCGCTACCTAACTCAAGGCCTAAAATTCGATCCAAATCCTGATCTCTTGCCGATGTAAATATCACAGGTACAAGGGGATATTTTTCACGAATTGCTTTGATTACATCATAGCCATTAACATCATCTCCTAACATAATATCTAGAATCCAGACATCGACTTTATTGCCTATATAATTAATAGCATCGCTTCCTTTAGTAAAGGTAACAACGTCATAGCCTGCTTTTTCTAAATACATTTTAACTACAGCCACCAAATCAGTTTCATCTTCAACTAAACATATTTTATACATAGACACCACCTACCCCTAGTATAACATTAATTCAAGTTTTTGCCTACAAGTAAGCAGGCTTATCACTCTCCTTTCTTTTCTATAATTTATGTAAAAAACTATAGTTGTAAACGTAACTTAAAATTCTCTACTACATTTACCACTTCCTTTCTTTTACAAATTAATCATATCAATTAAAAGTGTATAAATTATAAAAGAAATGTGGGAAATTATGGGAAAAGAAAAAGAATATCTAAATATAGATATTCTGTTATATGTTAGGAAATATTAATCAAAATAGTCTATTAACATAGATTTTTTTACTTTTTTTAGAGTTTCATTAGCTTTTGCTAATGCTTTAGAACTTCCTTCTTCTAATATTTTATATACTAAGTCAGTATTCTCTTCATAATAGTTTCTTTTTTCTCTTATTGGATTTAGAATATCTTCTATAACATTATAAAGGAACTTCTTTACTTTAACATCTCCTAAACCACCTTTTTCATAATGAGCTTTTAATTCATTTAAATTATTATATTCTGGTAAATATTTTTTAAAATGTTCATCAGTAGATAGTGCTTCTAAATATATAAATACTGTATTATTCTTTGTATCTCCAGGATCTTCTACTCTTATATGATTAGGATCTGTATACATACTCATAACTTTCTTTTTAACAGTTTCACTATCATCTTTTAAATAGATGCAATTACCTAATGACTTACTCATTTTAGCTTTTCCATCAGTTCCTGGTAAGCGTCTACATACTTCAGCATCTGGTATTATCGCTTTAGGCTCTACTAGTGTTTCTCCATATATGTTATTAAAGCTTCTAACTATTTCTCTTGCTTGTTCTATCATTGGTAGTTGATCATCACCTACAGGGATAATAGTTGCCTCAAAAGCTGTTATATCGGCAGTTTGACTAATGGGATAGTTTAAGAAGCCAACAGGAATACTACTACCAAATTCCTTTTGTTTAATTTCCTGCTTAACAGTAGGGTTTCTTTCAAGTCTTGCTAATGTAACTAGATTCATATAATACATAGTAAGTTCACATAATGGCGAAATCGTGCTTTGAATAAAAAATGTTACTTTCGATGGATCTAATCCTACTGATAAATAATCTATTGCTACTTCAATAATATTATCTCTAATCTTTTTAGGATTGTTAAAATTATCAGTTAAAGCTTGTGTATCAGCGATAAAAACATACATCTCATCATAGTCACCTTCATTTTGTAATTTAACTCTATTTTTAAGAGAGCCTACATAATGCCCTAAATGAAGATTACCTGTAGGTCTATCACCTGTTAAAATTATCTTTTTCATACACTTCACATCCTTATCTTTTCTCTAAGTAGAATTCATTATCCTTTCTTTTAAGTACAAAATAGTCATCACTTATTTTAATATCTTCATACTCTATAGGAATAATTTCTTCTCCATTAGAATTAATTATACCATAAAGTGTTCTGTTATTAGAAACTTTACTTACAATAAATACATTAGGATAATCTGTTAATTCAATGTTAGCATAATCATTTTCTGTTATTCTATTTCCTTTAGAGTCTATTATATATTTTTTATTATCTTGATCTAATACTAAGAATCTATTACTATTTATAACATTAACATTTAAGTAGTTAAAATCTAATACTTGTTCATTATCAGTATTAATAACGCCAACTAAATTATCTTTACCAGCTACTGCTAAACCATATTTAGTAAAGTTAGAAGCATTGTTATAATCATATTGAAAGTCTATAATAGTTTCTTCTTTTTCATTGATATAGCCAATTAAATTATTACTATTTATTGCCAAAGCTAGTGAATCAATAAAAGGTCCTATGGCAATATAACTATTGTTTAAAGTAATTATATTATTAGTGTTTATATTATATATACTATAAAATCCTGTTGGACTTGTAAAGTAAATATTATTATTATTAAAAATTGTAGGTGTATAATTATTAAAATTATCTAATTTAGTAAATGATAATGTTTCATTATTATATAAATAGATATCAGTATAATCACCATACATAGCACAAAAAACATAATTATTACTGGAAGTATCAGAAAGTTCATAAATCGAATCGTATTTATATTCTGTTAAGTTTTCCCCTTTATTATTAATTAAAGCTTGTCTTCCTTCATTACTTACTATAAATATACTATCTAATCCTTCAATACTGGTAAGCATTTCAAACTCTTGATCAAATAATTTTTCATTATCTTTATTTATAAAATAGAATTTATTATCTGATACTATTATTAAATTTTTATTTATAACTTCTATACTACTATAGTTAGCATCTATTACTTCATTACCTTCTTCATCTAAAAGCCCATAATAAATACCATCAGTATACTGGGCTAATCCATCTACAAATTTGAAGTTATCTAAGTTTAGGGTATTATCATCTAGTCTCATACTATCTATAATATCATATTTTAAAGTGGTAACTTCCTTTCCATCTTCTGTTAGATATCCGTACTTTTTACCATCGCTAACAACAACATAATGATCAGAGGGAATACCAACATATTGGTAATTTAATACATTATTGTTTGAGTTTGTAATAATATAAACAATTATGGCTGTAAGTGATAAAGTAATACCTAAAGAAGCGAAAATAAGTGCTATTATTTTACTTTTTTTCATATGCTATCACCCCGTTACTCTAAATGTATTTTTCATACCATAAGTATTTTTAAATCTATACTTCTGACTTGCTCCATCAATAATAACTCTATAATCTCCTGCTGAAAATGATGAGGTATCAATAGTGTATATTCCTAGAGTTTTAGTTTCACCTGTTCCTAACCATCCAGGACTTCCTATACTAAATGTATCAAGATTTTTTACACATTTATTATTAGTATTAGCAATACATAGTGTCCTTAACTGGTTGTCTTCCCAAGTAACACTCCAGCTATTCATATGTAGTCTTACTCGTAAGCTTACAGTTGTATTACCAGTAACCTTTACATTATCTACATACATAGTATCATATAAACCAGTTGTACATTCTTCTTTGCTAGGTATCTCTCTATCTTCTGGACATATATAGTAATCATCGTTTAAAACTGTAACTGATCTAGGATTTTCAAGCTTATACGTTTGATAATAATATCCATAACTATTCTCTGGACTTTTACTCTGCTTATTATTTGCATAATCATATAATAATGTGTAAAAAGTATATGTTCCATAACCGGATAAAGTATAGCATGCCTCTTTACTAGTTGCATTAATAGTAACATTGCCAGTATCTTTTAATAAAGTTCCTGAAGGATATGATGGCTTCCAAACTTGTATTCTAGCATTCTTAATACCAAAAGAATCTTTCATGTTAGCACATACTCTAAGACTCCTTCTTTCATAAGTGCCACCAGAATAATTATAAGTAACAGTAGGCCTTGTTCTATCTAATTTAATAGTATATGTTTTGCTAACTGTATTACCAGCCCCATCCGTTACCCTATATACTACTGTTGATGTCCCTTGAGCATTAATATTACGAGTAGTACCTGTTACGTAACCACTTGTATTGGTAGATGCTCCTGTTACTTTATATGAGACAGTACAACCACTATTACCATCACCACAAGTTCCTCTTGAAACTACATATCCATTATACCATGTATTATTTGCATAATTTGCTAAAGAACTAATATTAGAAGAGGCATTTAAATCTGTACTATTATTTTTCTTCTTCAAAACTACACTTAATGTCGGCTTTGACCTATCTAGTTTTACTGTATAGGTTTTGCTAGTTACATTACCGGCTGCATCAGTAGCTCTATATACTATGGTTGATATACCTGCAGCATTAAAATTACGAGTAGTACCAGTTACAAAACCGCTAGTATTAGAAGAAGCTCCTGTTACTTTATATGAGACTGTACATGTTCCTACATTATCAGTACAACTTCCTCTTGAAACTACATATCCATTATACCATGTATTATTTGCATAATTTGCTAAAGAACTAATATTAGAAGAGGCATTTAAATCTGTAGCATTATTTTTCTTTTTTAGAACAACATTTAAATTAGGTGCTGTTTTATCTATGTTGTAACTTCCTGTCGTTGCAGTACAACTATTTCCATCTTGATCATATAATACTACTTTTATTTGATGTTTTCCTTCGGTAGATATGTTTATTTTTTGATTGGCACTTCCGATATAACTATTTAGTAATTTATAGTTTTCATTGTTTGTTTTTTGACTTATTTCCATTCTATATGTATTATCAGGAACATCAACACTTATGCTAACGTTGTTTTTGGTATAAGCATTTTCTTTAATATTACTAGTAAATTTTACTTCGCTACAGTCTATTCCTTTATAGATTGAATACTTACCAGATTTTTTACTTGAACTATTACCTGCTGTATCAATAGCATATCCTGTTATTTCATATAATCCTAACTCAGTTAGATTAATAGTAACATCTCCATTATATTCATTGTAATCACTATCATTATATTCTTCTCCATCTTTAGTGATAACATACCTATAACTTTTTACTCCTCTATTATCGGTTACTTTCATAGTAACTTTTATTGAGCCTTGGCTTGACTCTTTATTAGGAGTAAATGTTATTACTGGTTCTGCTTCATCTTTAGTCGTTTCATATCCATCACATGCCAAAATAGCATAGTATTGATAATCTCTATTTGTAACTTTTTGAGCAGTAACACCACTATTTTCAAAATCACAATCTATACCATCTTTATCTTTAATGGGGTCGATGTATTTTTCTTCTATTAATGTTTTTAGGGTAACTTTAGAAGTCCCTCCTATATCTTTAGGTAATTCACCCCTATGATCGGCAAAATATTCTCTGCCTGCTAAAATTAACATATCTTCTTGACTTTTGTAATAACTATCATTGCTTCTATCTAATATGCTTCTAACACTAATAAAGCCGATAGTCAATAGTAATCCTAATATTATAATAGTTGCTAATAATTCGATTAGCGTAAAACCCTTTTTCCTTAACATAACTTTATAACTCTCCTTACCTTTAATTATAAAACATATAATAGTAAATTACAAATATATTATTAATAATTAGTATATTTTTATTTTTTTTACGTAATATTTATTAGGTGATATAACTATGGATTATTTAAAGAAATTTGGCAAAATTTTATTATTAACTTTTGGTTCAATATTAATATTAGGTTTAATTATAAGTGTCCTTTATCACTTTGATATTATTAGCAATAATATTTATAACATTCTTAAACTTATCAGTGTATTAGTAACTCTTTTTATAAATGCTATATTACTTGGAAAAAATACAGATAAATATGGTCTGATAGAAGGTCTAAAGCTAGGGGCAGCATTCTTACTTTTTATGATTGTGTTAAAATTGATCACTAATAATTCTTTTGACATTAGAACATTTATTTATAGTTTTATAATTTTATTAACAACTTGTGTTGGTGCTATTATTGGTATTAATAAAAAAGAAAAGAAATAAGGTTATCGATTTAATATTTCTTCTAAATACTTTATTTCTTTTTTTGTTAATCTTATTTTATTTCTAAATGATTTAGGTAAAACTTTAAGTAACGATTTTTTAGTATCTAATATATTTTTATAATATTCTGTGGAAAGATTACCTTTTTTATTCATTAATATTGGTCCTAAGAATAGTTTTTTATAAGAATAATATTTTCTTCCTTTTTTAAAAACTAATATTTCATAAATAATTTTTTTTTCTTTTACTAAAACTTCATCTTCTATATAATATCCTAATTTTATTAATTTTCTTTTAACAGCAAGCGAATAATTATTAGGAGATAATATTATAGTACTAATATTTTTTAAGCAATGCCTATTATCGTCTAATATTTTATTAATATTAAGACCACCCATGCCTGATATAGTTATGGTATCTATTCCAACAGTATAAGAATCTAATCCTTCTGCTTTTATTAATCTGATTCTATCTGATACTTTATAGAAATCTATATTTTCTTTCGCTTTTTTTAAAGGACCACTTTTATTATCGCTAGCGATTACTTTTTTTATATTTCTTTCTTTAACTAAATATATGGACAAAAGAGCATGATCACATCCAATATCTAAAGGATATGAAGAAAGGGGAACTAAATCCCCTATTGTTTTTAATCTATTGTTGATTTTCATTTAATCTGTTAAGAAGTCCTTTAACTTTCTAGATCTAGAAGGATGTCTTAATTTCCTTAAAGCTTTTGCTTCTATTTGTCTTATACGCTCTCTTGTAACACCAAATATTTGTCCTACTTCTTCTAAGGTCCTACATTGTCCATCATCAAGACCAAATCTAAGTCTTAGCACTTTAGCCTCTCTATCAGTCAAAGTTAATAGAACACTTGTTAGCTCTTCTTTTAACATTTCTTCAGTTGTGTATTCTTCTGGACCTACCATTCTATCGTCTTTTATAAAGTCTCCTAAATGAGAATCATCTTCTTCTCCAATTGGTGTTTCTAGTGCTACTGGATCTTGACTAATTTTGTATACTTCCCTTACTTTTTCCACTGGCATTTGTAGCTTGTCGGCAATTTCGTCATCTGTTGGTTCTCTATTTAATTCCTGAGTAAGTTGCCTTTGAACTCTGGCTAGTTTATTGATTGTTTCTACCATGTGGACAGGAACTCTAATTGTTCTGGCTTGATCTGCTATTGCTCTAGTTATTGCCTGTCTTATCCACCAAGTAGCATAGGTTGAAAACTTATAACCTTTAGTTGGATCAAACTTTTCCACCGCTTTCATTAAACCTATATTACCTTCTTGAATTAAGTCAAGAAATAACATACCTCTACCTACATAACGTTTAGCGATAGATACAACTAAACGTAGATTTGATTCTGCTAATATTCTTTTGGCTTCTTCATCACCATCTACGGCACGTTCTGCATATTCAAACTCTTCATCACTAGTCAAAAGAGGTATTCTACCTATTTCTTTTAAATACATTCTAACTGGATCATTTATTTTGACATCTTTAGACATTGTTAATTCTTCTGTTTTTGTTTGTTCTGTTATTTCCCCGCCACTAGCATCATCACTACCGTCATCACTAACAACATCAATTCCTAATTCCACTAGGCTATTATATAAGTCATCAAGAGTATCACTATCAATTTCAAGGCCTTTTAACTCTTCAGCTAATTGTTCATACGTGATATATCCTTGTTTTTTTCCTAATTTAACAAGTTTATCTTTTCTTTGTTCCATTGTTTTTATTTCTTCTACCATTTTAACTCTCCCCTATTCTTAGTTTTCTAATCTCTTCAGCGTATTTTACTTGCATTACTGGATCATTTTCATTTCTTATCTTCTCTTCTAAACTATTAATTGCTTTTTTACAGTTATATTCTCTTATTACTTTAAAATAATCAAACAATTCTTCTTTAGTAAGAGTAGTTTTTAAGTCCATCTCTAATACTTCATTTAAGAGATTTAGCAACTCCTCTTTAGGTGTTAAGTAAGTATAAAAGTCTGCTTCATTAATAAAACCATACTTATGATAAAAATAAACAATTTCACTTTCTAATGCTCTCAAAGCTTCGGTAGGAAACATAAGGTGTTCAGACTCTACCACATCAATAATATCTTGTTTATTTAACATATAATATATAATATTAAGACTTGCTTTCTGATACTTATCTTTTTTCTTAGATGATGTAGTTTTAGGAGTAGCAATAACTTCTTTTTTTATCTCTTTATTATTAACTAGCTCCTTAAAACTTTTTTCTAGGGTATTATAACCTATTTCAAACCTTTTTGCAAGGTTTTTTAAAATAATTTCTGTTCTGATAGTATCATTTATTTTAGAAGCTTCTTCCAAAACTTCATGAATATAGTTAGCTTTCTCTTCACTACTAGCAAAGTTACGGTTACGAGATAAGCTTTTTATTTTAAAGTCACTAAAGTAAATGGCATTATCTATTAAACCTTGAAAAGCATCTTTGCCATTTTTTAGAATATAGGTATCAGGATCATATTCTCCTGGCAAAGAAATTACTTTAACTTCTATTCCCTCACTTTTAAATAATTCTCCTGAAGTAAGTGTCGCTTTAACTCCCGCTTCATCGCCATCGAAACAAAGAATAATGTTATTAGATAGTCTTTTAATCTCTTTGATATGATCTTTTGTTAAGGCAGTACCCATAGTAGCGACTGTATTTTTAATACCTGCAGTACTCGCTCTTATAATATCCATAAAACCTTCCATGATTATAACAGACTTTTTAACACGTGCTTCTTCTTTAGCGATATGGTAATGGTATAAGAGTTTACCTTTTTTAAAGAGTTCTGTTTCTTTAGTATTAAGGTATTTATTTTGTTTACCATTATTTATAATACGACCACTAAAACCTATTACTTTACCGTTTAAATCGTGTAAAGGAAACATTAAACGGGAATTATAGATATCATGGTCTTCACTACTAAGTCCTATTTTATTAAGTAAATCAACAGAGTGTCCTTTCATAGTAAGTAATTTAGTAAGGTCATCTCTTTCTTTTAGAGAATACCCTATTTCAAACTCTTTTACAGTATCATCATCAATACTTCTATTCTTTAAATATTCCCTTGCTCCTTCTCCTTCTTTACTAAGTAAATTGTTTTGATAGTATTTATTAGCAAGATCATATATTTTATACCATTCATCATATTTAGTTGATACTTTTTTAGTTTTAAATCCACTTAAGGTAATACCAACACGGTTTGCTAAGTCACTTAATACTTGATTAAACTCTTTATGTTCATAGTTCATTAAAAAGGTAAAGATATTCCCTGTCGCATGACAAGAGAAACAAGTATAGATTTGTTTTTCTCTGGATACACTCATAGAAGGATTAGTATCATCATGAAAAGGACAAACCCCAAAATAGTTTTTACCACGCTTTTCAAGAGGAATCTTCTCACCAATAACATCAACAATATCATTTTTTCTTCTAACTTCATTAATAATATCTTGATTATTGTTCATGAATATCCCTCCTCATACCAATCTATCAATTATTTTAACACAATAGAAAAGAAAATTCTATCTTTATAATAGAACTTTCTAGTCATTTTCACCCGGAATAATTTATTACTCAGCGCTGTTTCAAAGTGAGAAACATTTTCATATATGTAAGTAAAACTACTTACTTTAATATTATATGAAAACTCTTTCATTTAATACAGCTTTATTGTATCACAATAATTTATTTTAACAAATACTTTAAAGTTACTATTCATCTTTTCTTAACTTTATCTTCTCTGATATCATTACTATAATTTTGTAATATCTCTATTGTAGTTGGTGGAACTAATTGAGAAATTGTATCCCAATCATTATTTTCAAGGGCATTCCTTACAGTTTTTGCACTGATAGATTGACCATTTCTATCAGTAAATCTAGGTATCTCAATAACCTCAATACCATATAAAGGTAAATTATTTTTTAATTCTCTATTGTATGATGCAGTAATAATATCAGTTTTTTCTTCTCCAACAAACCTTTTTTTAACATTTAATGTAGGAGCTATATAATCAGTAAATATTTCCCTATCTAGTGATACATCTATAGTAACATCAGTTTTTTCTTCTCTATTAAAATACTCTGGAAAAATCATTGATGAACCGAAAATTTTACCACTAGGAATAACTGTAACATTAGAAAAATCTTTACAACCATTCTGTACCATTTTATATCTGTCCTCAAACTTAAATACAGATTTATCATCTTGAACTACTATAACAAATAATTCTTCTACTTGTTCAGAAGCATATTTTATTAAATTATAATGTCCATAAGTAAATGGATTACAATTCATTAAAATTGCACCATTAGGACCATCTGGTATATCTAGGCTCTTTAACATAGACAAATATTCATCAATAAATTTATTATTTGAAAAGGCTGCAAATCTTGCTTCTAAACTTGACATATTTACTCCAAATACGATTGATCAGGTTGTCTTATTTATTAAAACTATTCGGATTTTGGTGGACCTGCGTGATGTGCATCCAACCCAAAATTGGT
>CASEDN010000002.1 GCA_949286645.1 uncultured bacterium | reverse complement strand
TCATAAAATTTAATAATATTAGAGATAATTATTTAACTTTATATTGGATTAGCTATATAGGATATTTAAAAGACACTAAAAATGAAAAATATTTAGAAACAGAAAAGATTATGGATAAATATGAACCTATTATTAATAACTTAATCTATGATTATTATAAAGCTTTATCTTCTTCTAAAAAAAAGCAAAAGTTAGAAAAATTTATTGGTAAACGAGCTCTTGCTATCGCTAATAATCAAGCAAGATTAAAAAATGATGATGTTATATCTTTACAGACGAAAGAAAAAGAATTATGTTCTAAGTATCAAAGATTAATTATTGGTACAAAGTTTGAATTTTTAGATAAAGAAATAAACCTTTCTTCTCTTAATAACTATTATAATAAAGATGATAGAGAATTAAGAAAGAAAGCATATGATAAAAGATTTGAAATATTAGAAAGTTTAGAAAAAGAAATAGATATTATTATAGATGAATTAATTGAAGTTAGAAACTCTATAGCAAAAACTCTTGGTTTTAACTCTTACACTGAAATGTCTTTTGTAAAAATGAACCGTTTAGATTATAGTAAAGAAGATTTATATATCTTTAAAGAAGAAATAAAAAAATATGTTGTTCCCCTACTTAAATTATTAAAAGAACAACAAAGAGAAAGATTAGGATTAGAAAAACTAGAATATTATGATAATAGTTATTTATTTAACGATGGTAATGCGAAAATAAAAGGTAATTTAAATGATGTTTTAAATAACTTTAAAGCTGTTTTAAAAGAAAATTCTACTATAAGTTATAATTTACTATGTATGATGTTAGATGAAGGCCTAATAGATTTAGATAATAGAGAAAATAAATCAAATGGTGGTATTACTACTTACCTACCCGATTATAAAGTACCTTTATTTATAAAGAAGTATATGGGATTAGAAAGTAATATTACTAGTATCTTTCATGAGTTTGGTCACTCTAATCAACTATATTTAAGTAGAGATTTATTATTTCATGAGAATAGATGGCCTACTTTTGATATATGTGAAATACATTCTACTAGTATGGAATATTTAATGTACCCTTTTATGGACTTATTCTTTGGAAGTGATGACTTTAAATATAAAATTAAACATCTAACTAACAGTCTTTCTTTAATGGTAAATATGGCTTATGCAGATGATTTTTGGAGTTATGTTTATGATAATAATTTAGATAGTAAAGAAAGAAAAAGAAAATGGTTAGAATTAAGACGTGAATATAACTTAGATAGTTATGATAATGAATATTTTTATAAAGGAGTTGAGTATCAAACAGATACTAATAGAATAATTGATCCTTTCTATACAATAGATTATGCTATTGATAATGTTTTAGCTTTATCATTCTATAAGAAAGAAAAAGAAAGTATTAAAGATGCCTTTGATCTATATATAATCCTATGTAAAGATGGAGGGACTTTATCACTAAAAGAGATTATTAATAAATACAATCTAGATAATCCATTTGAAAAAGATTCTTTAAAAGATATGTGTGATATTATTAAAAATGATATTAAAATATTAAGTTTAAGAAGGAAGTAGTTATGAAAAGATTTACAATGAAAGATGAAGAATTTATATGTGAAAATTGTGGTAAGAAAGTATTACCTTTAAAATATAGTGCAAGAGATCACTGTCCTTATTGTCTTTATTCTAAACACGTTGATATTATGCCTGGGGATAGATTAAACGAATGTAAAGGTCCATTAAAACCTATTGGTATTGAAAAATTTAAAGACACTTATAAAATCATTTATAAGTGTGAAAAATGTAAAGAAACTCATAAAAACATTATGGCTAATGATGATGATATGGATATGATAATTGAGATAAGCAAGATGTAATAATTTTGACAAATATTAATATTTATGATACTATGAATATGTCAAGGAAACTTGCATAAAATAAAAAAGAAAGGGAACATTCAGTTTTCGCAAGTTGAATGTCTACCCTGAAAAATCAAAGAGACATTTAATTCAATTGTGAATTAAGTGTCATTTCTTTATTACTACTATCATAATGATAAGAAGGAATAAAATGATAGCAATGAGATTTAGGACTTTTACAATAAAAGTCTTAATTTTCATTTTATCAAACCTCCTCTCTATAAGAGATTTGGTAGACACTCAGACAACTGGTATTCCCTAAAAATATAATAACATACCAATCCTTATATAGCAACAATGAAATGTAATAAAAAAGTTACGAGTTTCCGTGAATATGTTTTTCATACAGTTACACAAATAATTTTGACAAAAGTTAACATTTATGATACTATGATTATGTAAAGAAAATTTACATATTATAAAAAAGGGAATACCTAGCTTGCTCTGTTAGGTATTATCCCATAAAATGTTTTATGTTAATAGTACCACTCTAAGGAGTAGGTACTAATTTTACTATAATGAAATAAATCAGAATAATAAGAAGGATAATGATTAAACAAAGAAATTTTTCTATTTTTCGAGATATCCATCTCCCCTTTCAACAGTATAAAATTATAAGGTAGAAAGGGAAAAGTACTGTTTACAACTAGATATTCCAATAATAATGTAACATATATATATAAATAAATCGAACAAGATACATTTTTTGTTAAAAATATGTTCGTTAAAATCATTTAAAAATTGATAAAACACGTTTTTTAACCTTTTCTTTTAATTGTCTTCTTTCAATATCTTCTATAATTTTATTTTCTTTCTCTAAAAATTCATTTCTTGCTTCTTCAGAAGTTATCCCTGCCCTTATAAAAGTACCATCTTCTAGCATTACTTTCTTACCTTTTGGTACAGTTATAAACATAGAATGTTTTCCACTACCAATCATTACTCTAACATTTTTTATTTTAGATTTTTTCATAATGTCATTCTCCTTTATTTCTATATTACCATATTTTTTTAAACAATTAAACTTTACTTACATAGATTATATTGGTGATGTGATGAATAAAATTGATTATGAATTTTTTAGTTTAATCAAAAAGCTTGAATTAATGAGTAAAGAAGAAGTGTATTTAAATATTAAAAATAGATATCTAGGACTTAATGAAGAATTAAGAGGTAATATTGAGACTTTTATTAATAGTTTTTCTTTTTGGGGTAACCTAGACTATATTAATAATGACTTTGAAGAGATTGAAATGATAGTTAATTTTCTAAAGAATAATTTAACTGATTTATTAGTACTTTATCAGAATTTAAAAGATTATAAATCTAGGAAGATATTACTAGCAATAATTAGAAATTATTATTACTATGACTTTGCAATGTTAAATGAAGTTAGAGATAATTGTTATAAACATTATTTTGATCCTGATTTAGTAAAAACTACTAAAGATACTGTTTATGTAGATATTGGTAGTTATATAGGAGATAGTGTAGATGACTTTTTAGATACTTATTTAGAAGAATATAAGAAGATTTATTGCTATGAAGTTACGGATACATCTCTTGCCATACTTAAAGATAAATATATTTTTAATGAAGATATTATTATTAAAAATAAAGCTTTATTTGATAAAAATACTACTTTGAGTCTTAATACTAGTAGTGTTGATGCTTCTACTAATACTATAAATGATAGTAAAGGAAATATTGAAGCAGTTACTTTAGATGAAGATTTAAAAGAAAAAGTAGATATTATTAAGATGGATATTGAAGGAGCAGAATTTAAAGCTTTGAATGGATGTAAGGAACATATTAAAAATGATAGCCCTACTCTATTAATATCTATTTATCATGAATTTGATGATTTAATTAGAATACCTAAATTAATTAAGAGTTTTAATAAGAACTATAACTTTTATTTAAGATATTATGGAGGTAATGTTTTCCCTACAGAGATTGTTTTAGTTGCAAAGAAAAAAGTTTGTTAGTTTTTCTTTTGTAAAGAAAGTGTATTTTTACTCTTTATTTCTTGTTAAAAAATAATGCTGTGCTACAATTAAGGTAGGGAGATGATAATTAATGAATGAAACAAATATGTTAAAAGAAATTAGAGAAGTTACATCTTTAGAAAACTGCATAGAAAAAAATAAAGATGTAATACCTACTATTGCTAAAGAAATTAAAGAGTTTAATCCTAAAAACTTTATGATAGTAGCAAGAGGTACATCTACTCATGGAGGTATATTTGGTAAGTTTTTCTTAGAATTACATTATAAAAAACCAGTAGAAATGGCAGATCCATCTATATTTACTGTTTATGATAGTAATATGGACTTATCTAATACTTGTGTTATTGCTATTTCTCAGTCTGGTAAAGGTTATGATGTTAGTACTGTTTTAAAGAAAGCTAAGGAAAGTGGAGCTTATACTTTTGCTATTACTAATAATCCTGATTCATTAATTGCAGAAGCTACTGATAGACATATCTTTAATGAGATTGGGGAAACTAATGCAGGAGCTGCTACTAAAGGTTACACTACTACTTTATATATCTTAACTAAGTTAGCTTTATGTCTAAGTGGTGAAGAAGATAGTTTTGATGATAATAAATATATAGAAGCTGTTAAGAAAGGACTAGACTTATATGAGGATGTTAAACCTATGGCTAAAGAATTAATATCTATGGATATGGCTTATTCTATCGCTAGAGGTTATAGTTACTCTATCGCTAAAGAATTTGCTCTAAAAGTTATGGAAACTTGTTTAGTTCCAGTTATTCCATATAAAGCTAGTGAGTTTTGTCACGGACCACTTGCATCAACTAGTGAAAAACATCCTGTAGTTTTATTTGCAGTAGATGATAAAACAAATGAAGATATTAAAAAAGTTATTACTTATCTAAAAGATACAAAAGCAAAAACTTATGTAGTCACTAATGATAAGG
Organism: uncultured bacterium; assembly: GCA_949286645.1. GTDB lineage: Bacteria > Bacillota_I > Bacilli_A > RF39 > UBA660 > Onthousia. The sequence continues at coordinate 6,905 of CASEDN010000002.1, read as the reverse complement.
AAATCGCTGATATTAGTGATATGGCAATTATGATAGATGAAAAAGAAAGTATTTATGCCTTCTATCAAGCTGCTATCATAATGCAATTACTATCTTGTGAAATGGCCTTTACTAAAGGAACTTATCAAGATCGTGTACCTGTTTTAAAAGGAAGAACTAATACATTCTAATATATAAAAAGTGAAGAAAACTTAATCTTCACTTTTTTAATCTTTATAGTATCTTTGATTTTTACTGGTTGGTTTATCCTTTATCGTCATCTTTATTAACCCTTGTTCTAAGGCAGGATTTAAATAAGTTTTTATAAATGATGAACGTGATTTTAAACCTAATTTCTCCATAATTTCTTTTATACTCATTGGTATATTATAATCCATTACATCTAAAAGTTTTGTTATGTAAGAATTTATATGTTTTATTTCAATATTTGCATTTTTAATTAAATCATCTAATACTTCATCTATCATTTTTAACATAAATTCTATAAATTCAGTTGAATCACCTTTAGAATTACAATTTGCTATTGCTTTATAATAGTCATTATGATATTTTTTTATGGCAGTTTCAATAGGAACATATTCAAATATTGGTTTCCATTTTGTTAAAAGAATATTCTGCCATAATCTTACAGTTCTACCATTGCAATCACTAAAAGGATGAATAAATACAAATTCATAATGAAAAACAGAAGAAAGAATTAACGGATGAATAATATCTTTATTTCTTTTAATAAAATCAAATAATTGTCTCATTAACTTATCAACATATTCAGGTTTAGGTGCAATGAAGATGCATATATCTCCATCCATAACACCTTCATCACCTTTTCTAAAATCTCCACTTTCTTCTACTGTTAGGTATGTCATTATACCATGAATTTTTTTTAAATCATCTATTGAATATGGATCTACTTTATTAATCATTTCATAAGCATTATATGCATTTTTTACATCTTGTATTTCCTTCTGTGGTCCAATAACCATTTTGCCATTAATTACATCTTTAACTTGATTAAGTGTTAATGAATTAGCTTCTATTCTCAATGATGAATGAATTGAACGAATTTTATTATTTCTTCTTAAAATTGGCATTTTATTTAAATTATTATAATTATCTAATCTACCAATTTTTTCCATTATACTAGCAACTAAATCTAACATTTTATTAGTTATATTAAATGGTGATATATAATCATTCATTATTATCATCACTCCTACTTATAATTATACTACTAACCAGGGAAAAAATCAACATCTTGTATGTTTTCTTGTATGTTTTTTTGTATCTATCTCTTATTAAATATTCATGTTACTATCACTATAATATAAGTCTAACTCTTTAAACTCTTTTGTTTTTTCTAAGTCACTAACTGACATAGCAAGATTATCATAATATATTTTATTATGATTATGAACAAAAAGTTTGTCACCAACAGATTGTTCTTCTAATATATTTTTTAATTTAATTTTACTATCTAACACGTAATAAAGCTGTGGAGGCATAAAATTAGGAATTTTTTCTCTAATTTCATCTAAAGTAAGTGGCTTTTTAAACAAAGATAGAGACTTTATTGGAATAGCATTTACATCTCCTGTTGAAATATAATTATCTACTCTTTTTAAAGTATCTCTATACTCTAAATAATTATTTCTAGTTAAATCTAAACGTATGGGCTTACCTAATTCTACTATTCCTACAACGCATCTTGCTTTACCGCTTAAATAAAGATAAGCTTTTGTCTCCTCATTACAAAATCTTTTTCTATATTCATATTTTTTTATGCCATATAAAAGAGGTTTAAAATATTCTGGTCTAAAACTTAGAAAAATCTCTTTCATTCTTAAATACCTTCACTACTACTCTCTTCTTTAGTAATAACTTTTTCTAAAGGTATAACTGATTTAATAGAAGCATCTTTACAAGATGTTTTTAACTCTTCTATACTCATCTTATCTAATTTCATAGAAGTATCTATTAAACCTCCTAAATTAATACCTGTTACTACTTCATAATTATTATTAGTAAAAGCTAATTTACTTGTTACTTTAAATGGTGTACCTCCCATTAAATCACAGACAAATAGAATCTCACTATCTTTGTTATCACTAATTATTTTATTAAATTTACCTTCTAAAGACTCATCATTATCATCAGATAAAAAGTCTATAGCAAAGACATTATCTTTTGCTCCTGCTATCATTGTAAGTGAACTAAGGATTCCACTTGCAAAATGATTATGTCCTGTTATTATTATAATTTGTTTCATAAATACACTACCTTTCCAAAAGAATTATATCATCTTTATACAAAAAGAAAAAGCCTTTTGGGCTTTCTACTAAAGTATTCCTAAGAATGAGAATACGATTGATACTATTATAATTCCTACTATTAATACTGTTGTATTTACTTTCTTTCTTAATAAGAAATAAATTAAGAAAGTAAAGGCAAATGGTAGGATATTAGGTAAAATCTTATCAAAGAAATCTGTTTGTAAACTAACAGTAGCATCATGTCCTATATCAATTGTTGTTTTAACTGTAAGTGTTACATAACTTGCAATTAAACCACCTAATATAGTAACACCTAATACTGATGCTGCATTACTAACCCTTTTAGTATTTTCTTGGATTTTATCTAAAGCTTTAGTACCTGTTTTATATCCCATTCTAGCAAGTGGAAAACGAAGTAAGAATGCTAAAAAGAATACTATAAAGAAAAGAATTGGTCCTAAAACATTTCCTTGATCTGAAAGTGATGCACAAATTCCTGCAGTTATAGGTAATAATGTAAACCAGAATAAAGCATCACCAATACCTGCTAATGGTCCAAATAAAGATATTTTAATCTTTTTAACTACTTCTGGATCTTCTCCACCTTCATATAAAGATAACATTAATCCTTGTAAGTAAGGTAGTAGTGTATTATGAGTATTAATGAACTCTAAGTTATCATGTAATACCTTAGACAAAGTCTTAGGATCATTTTTATATATTTTCTTTAATGCTGGCCCCATTCCTGCAGTAAAACCAATACTTTGCATTCTTTCATAATTGAAACAAGATTGGTTTAAAACAGAAAGTAAAGCTAAATCATTTAAATCTGAATCAGTTATAACTCTTTTACGTTTCTTTGTTGCCTTAGATGCCACTTGCTTCACCTCCGTTTCCACTAGTCGCTATCGCTTCTTTCTCACCACTTCTATAGTACTCCATAAGTGCAAATGCTACACCCATAATTGCAACTGGTAAGACATTATCAATTTGAATAAATGTTGCGAATAGGAAACCTGCAAGTAGATATGGAACATATTTTGCTTTTAAAGTTACACGAAGTAACATAGCAAATCCGACAGCAGGAAGTAATCCTCCAGCTACTTGGAAACCATTAATTAGCCAATCCGGCATCGCATCTACTAAAACTCTTAATGGTTCTTGAGCAGCATATACTGATAGGAATGTTAAAATACCAGTAGCGATACTTGTAATAATTATTCCATAGAAACATAATTTCATTAATCCTTTAATATTTCCTTCTTTAGCATATCTTTCAGCAGGACCATTGAATGCTGTAAAAGCAGTATTTCTAACTGTCCATAAGAATTGTAATAATACTCCAAATGGATATGCTAAAGCTAAACTAGTCGCCACATTATTTCCTGTAATGTGAGCAAAAACAACAGTCATAACACTAGTTAGTAAAGCTTCAGGAACAGAAGCTCCTCCAATACCTGCAATACCTGCAAAGGCAAGTTCTACCATACCACCAGCAACTAAGCCTGTATTTAAATCACCTAGAATAGCACCTACTATAGGACAAACAATAATTGGTCTAAAGATAAATAGTGCTTCTAAATGTCTGTCAACAACAAGGACCATAACTACTAATGTTATAATTATTCCTTGCAATAATGTTATTTCCATAATTTTTTCTTCCTCCCTTAAAATTCTTCTTTTGGTGAATCAGGTGTATCTTGGATATAAATTTTATCAACGTGTTTCTTAATATAATTTAAATCATCAAGATCTTCTTTACTAGCAGAAACCTTATCTGTTAATTTCTTTTCACCTTCATCATAATACATATTACCAATATCTACCTCCTTTATCTTAACACCTCCTTCAATAACCCTCCTTAAGTCTTTAGGAGTTTGACATATCAATAAAATGTGTTGATCATCAGATGCCTTATCTATAATATCAATAGTCTTCTGAATCGTAAAAAATCTTGTATCATAACCAAGTGATGATGCTGCCATTTTCATAACACTTTTTTCTATTTCATTTTCTGCAGTCTCATCATCTGCTACAACAATAAGGTTTGCACCCACTGCTCCTGCCCATAGACATACTATTTGTCCATGAACTAATCTGTTATCAATTCTTGCTAATAAAATATTATTATCTTTTGCCATTTTTATATCCTCCTCATTAATAATATCTACCATATATTTTCTTAGCTTCCATATCTAAATAAGTTTCTACTTCTTTAGATGTCTTTAATGTTAATACATGTTCTGTAATCTCTTTCGCTTCCTTACTATCTATCATAGATATTAGTTTCTTAACTTTTAAAATCATGCTAGCATTAACACTAAACTCATGAAGTCCTAAGCCAACAAGTAAAATAATTGCAAGTGGATCTGCAGCCATCTCTCCACACATACCAACAAACTTATCTTTTTTATCTTTAACTGAATCTATAGTCTTTTTAATAAGTCTAATAACTCCTGGATTATAGAAACTATAAAGATTACTAACCGTTGGATTTAATCTATCAACTGCAACTGTATACTGGATTAAATCATTAGTACCAATACTGAAGAAATCAACTTCATCTATTAAGATGTCACTAATAACTGCAGCACTTGGAACTTCTATCATAATACCTACTTTAATATTTTTATTAAATGGTATATTCTTACTAGCAAGTTCTCTTTTCGCTTCATCTAGTATCTCATTAGCTTTATATACTTCTTCAAGTGATGATATCATCGGATACATTATCATAACATTACCATAATGACTTGCTCTTAATATCGCTCTTAAACTTACTTTAAAGAACTCTTTATTATCTAAACAATATCTTATCGCTCTATATCCTAAGAAAGGATTTTGTTCTTCACCAATATCAATATAAGGACATTTCTTATCTCCACCGATATCAAGAGTTCTAATAATTAATGGTTTACCATTAAGTTTTTCTGCAAATGTTTTATAAACATTAAATAAGTAATCTTCTTCAGGAGCAGTACTCCTATTTAAGAATAGAAATTCTGTTCTAAATAGACCTATTCCATCAGAATTTACTTCAAGTAATTTATCAAGTTCTGATAAGTCTCCAGCATTTGCAGTTATTTCCAAATTTTTATTATCTTTAGTTAAAGATGGTTTATCTTTCATCTCTACTAATGATGCTTTAAGTAATTCTTCTTTTTTTATTTTTTCTTTAATAACATCAATATTAGTATCTGTTAAATTATTTTCAATATAACCTTCATTACCATTTACATATATCAATTCTCCATCTGTTAAAGTTTTACTAATCTCTTTTATACCAAATACTGATGGAATTCCAAGGGTTGATGCAAGTATTGCCACATGGCTTGTCTTACCACCTATTTCTGATACTATTCCTTTAACATGCCCTATGTTATTAGAAAGTAAAACTGATGGTGGAATTTCTTCTGATACTAAAATAGTATCTTCAGTTAAAATACTTAAATCTACTTCTTTAATACCTAAAGCTTTTCTAATAAGTTTATTAGTAACATCTTCTATATCTTTACTTCTCTCCTTTAAATAAGCATTATCAACTAATGATAACTCTTCGGCTTTTCTTTTCATTACTTTAGTAATAGCGGTTATTTTATCACATTTTTCTTCATCTATTACTTCTTCCATAGATGTTATCAAAGACTTAGAATTTAAAAGAATCTTATAAAAATTACATAACTGTTTTATATCGTCTGATACAGCATTAATTTCTAACTCTTCATAATCTTTAACAACACTATCTAAAACTTCTTTTAATTCTTCTTTTTCTTTTGTAAGTTCTTCTAAAGTAGCAAGTCTCTTTTCTTTTAACTCTGGTATTTTAGTATTTATTATATAGACTTTACCTAAAGCTAGTCCATTACCTACTTTATTACCTAAGTATCTCATCTACTCTTCACCTTTTTCAATATATTCACATATTGCATCTAGTGCTTTTTTCTCATCGCTTCCATCTACTTCAACAGTTAATTTATCTCCACAATTTATATTACCCATCATAACTTCTAGTATTTCTTTAGCATTGATACTACTACCATTATGAATTAGTTTAATGTCAGAGTTAAATGTAAGAGCAAGTTCTACTAAATTACTACCTGGTCTTGCATGTAATCCTGATACACTTTTTACAACAACATCTTTTTTTACCATAATATCCTACCCTCTATCTTGTATTCTATCTTATAAAGTAATCATAGCATAGTTAAGTTCAATTTACAAATTATTTTAAACTTGTTAAGTAAAAATAAGTAAAGAAAAAGACTAACTTAAGTAAAGCTAGTCTATACAAAATTCATATTACCAACCATCATATCTGTTAGAGTTTTTCCAAAAAGTTCTAAAAAATTAAGCTTATCAACATTTTCTGTTACTGTTAATACTTCTTCTTTAACTTTATTATTATCACTATCTTTAACTATTATCTTACCTACTTCATCTCCTATTTTTAAAGGTAGATTATTATTAGTTACTTTTATATCATAAGTATATTTTTTAGTATCTGCACTTTTCTTAGATAGTATCGCTATATCGTTAAGTGGTACTATACTAATCTTAGAACTAGTCGCTTTATCTAAACTGATTTCTTTTACGATATCATCTTTAGTCTTTAATATTTCTATTTTATAGTTATTA
>CASEDN010000001.1 GCA_949286645.1 uncultured bacterium | reverse complement strand
GTTATTATCTATAATAAGAACAGAAAAAAGATAGGAAAATGCTACTAAAAAAGCCCCTATATAGCCTATTCTACTAATTACTTTAGCAAGATCTCTAAGCCTTAACTTTAAAGGACTCTCTGGTTGTTTTTCTTGTAATTCTAAAGATATCTTACCATAAAAAGTATTAACCCCTACTTTAGTAACAACCATCTCTCCTACTCCATGATATATAACACTACCTCTTAATAATTCATTATTATCATTAGGGTTAAGACCACTAATAAAAGGTTTTTTATATACTTCCTTACTCTCTCCAGTAATAGAAGACTCATCTACACTAACTTCTCCTTTAATTAATACTCCATCTGCAACTATTCTATCGCCATTTTCAAGTAATATAATATCTCCCACTACTACATCATTTATATCTATAAGTAAAGTTTTCCCATCACGTCTTACTTTGACTTTAATCGCTTCCGCTTCACTTTGAAGCTTTAAAAATGCTTTCTCACTTCCATATTCTGATATAGTTGATATAAAAGATGCTAAAAATATGGCAATTACTATACCAACTGTTTCATACCAATCAAAATCTTGTATTAAAAAGACTGTTTTAATACCAAGGGCGATTAAAAGTATTTTAATAATAGGATCTCCTAAACTCCTAATAAACTGTTTTAAAAAACTATCTTTATTGACAATTACTAAAGCATTAGTACCATACTTATCTCTTGACTTAATTACTTCATCATTACTTAAACCATTAGTACTTTTTTTCATAAGTTACCTCCTAAAAAATACTATGAGAAAAAGTAAGTGATTAAGATAATTATAACAAGACAAAAAAATACATATAACGTAATATATGTATTAATTAAAGGCTTCTACTACTATTATAACTTGCTATATCTTGGTTACCTATCATACTTCCAACATAAAATCTAGAAAAAACTTTTTGATAACTATCACATTTTTCATTATTATTAATTATACTATTAAGAGACAATATTAATTCGTTTTTTGAAAAATAATAGGGGAAAGCTGAAGAATAAACATATAATTTGTTATCTTCTAATTTATATTGGCGATTAAAGTATTCACTGTAAATAAAAGGTTCAAACTTAAGTAGATTATCTTCATCTATTATAAATGAAGCTTTAATATAATCCATATTATTAAAGTTGATAGTCATTTCGTAAGAAGCTTTTACATTATCAGTTTCCCTGTTTTCTTTCTTAACTGATATAACATTAAACTTATCTTTTATTTCGTTAAGACCAATAACAGATATTAATTCATTCAAAGTTGTTTTTAAATCAAAAATATTAAAATTATTTTTATCTAAATTAGGTGTTACCAATACTATAGAATTGTCTTTTTCATAACTATATAAGCCTTTATCTAACCTTCTAACTTCTCCATCTATATAGAGTCTACTAAAACATTTGCCTGTTTTAACATCTATACTTTTAAGGTATTTAGTGTTATCTTTAATATCATTTATATTTATATACTCTTCATCTTTAGTTATTTTAATATTGCAGTATATAACTTCTTCTTTTTCTAAAATATCTCTTTTACTAAGTTTACCAGCAACTACTAAAGTATTATTCTCTTCTATATAATCTCCAAAGATGGGATTAAGTCCTAAATAGTATAATGTAGGAAAACTCATTGAAACTCTTTTTATTACATAATGATGTTCATTAAAAGACATAGTTGCCAAATTATTATTAATTACTCCATTTATTACCATATTACTACCTCATTACTTCTATTATTTATATAAATATTATATGAATAATAGAAGAAAAAAGCAAATAAAAAGAGCCTAAGCTCTTTATCTGCTTTTAATTAAAGCAATATAATTGTTAACCTTGCTAGCCCAAGTAGTACTAGCAGCATACTTAGGACCAATTGTTTCAACTGTAGTTAAACCAACAGCATAATAATTACGATATAAGTTATCTAAATAACCCATAATACCTTCATCAAGTGTAGCATAAGCTTTATATGCTCCTCCTCCACAACTTGGTCCTCCTTTTTGACCACCTACATTATTACATTCACGAACTAAAGCACTACAAGTACCATTACATCCTGTTTCATGAAGGATAATAGCAGTTGCCATATAAGGATCAATTCCTAATTGTAGTGAATAACTAGCAATTAAGTATCCTTTTCCTGAAATAGTAGAATTTAACGAACGATTAAGTTTTTCAGCTAACTGATTCATAGTTAATCCATCATAAACAATTGGATCAACTGGAATTGTATTAACCTCTTCATAAGTCTTAACATCTTGTAACTCATCTTCTATTACTATTTTCTCTGCTTTTTCTGTATCTTCTTCTACTTCAGAATTATTATCAGATTTTCCTGCAGTACTTTCTTCATTGTTATTGTTAACCTTTTCAATTTTTCCTGCACTCAAATCATTCATTGTCACAGTTTCATACGCTACAGTATTCTCTTCTATTTGAAAAGCTTTATACTGTAACACACCAGCTAAGCCTATCATAAAAACACCTATTGATGCCAAAGTAAGACTCAGCTTACTAACTTTTTTCATAGTTCCTCCTTCAAATAAGAACAATAAGATTATAGCAAATTCTAATTTTTTTGTCAAATTTGACACCCGAACCTATTATATTATATGCTTTTTCTACAATTTAAACTTTACTTTTATCTTATATCATTAAGTAACGATAAACTAACTTTCTTCTTATCCATATCAATATTCTCTACATAACAATCAACTATATCTCCAACACTAAATAAATCACTAGGATTTTTAATATACTCATGGGTTAATTTTGAAATATGAGCAAGGCCATCATTTTTTAGACCTATATCAATAAATAGCCCAAAATCGACTACATTACGTACTGTTCCTTGTAGTTTATCTCCAATTTTCAAATCTTCTATATGTAAAATATCACTCCTAAGGATTGGTTGTGGATAATCATCACGTAAATCTCTCATTGGTTTTTCTAAAGCCTCTATGATATCACTTAAAGTATATTTATCAATACCAATTTCTTTACTGAGATTATCTACATCTAAGTTATTTAATTTACCAATAAGTTCACTACTACCTAAATCCTTTTCACTAAATCCTAAATAATCTAAAAGTTCTCTAGTTTTATTATAACTTTCAGGATGAATAGAAGTCTTATCTAAAGGATTATCTCCATCAAGTATTCTAAGGAAACCAACTGATTGTTCATAAACTTTATCAGATATTCCTGATATTTTATGAAGTTCATCCCTATTTTTAAATTTACCATATTTATCTCTAAAAGATATAATATTATCAATTACCTTTTTATTTAATCCTGACACATATTTTAGTATTGAGGAACTTGCTGTATTAATATTAACACCTACTCCATTAACAGCTTTACTAACAACAAAGTTTAGTGATTCATCTAATTTTTTAACAGGAACATCATGTTGATAAAGACCAACACCTATACTTTTAGGATCTATTTTAACAAGTTCAGACAAAGCATCTTGAACTCTTCTACCAATACTAACAGCACTTCTTTTCTCAACAGTCAAATCAGGAAACTCTTCTATTGCAAGTTTACTAGCAGAATAAACTGATGCTCCTGCTTCACTTACTATTATATAGGCTACATCTCTATTGGCAGATTTAATAGTATCAGCGACAAAAGCTTCACTTTCACGAGATGCAGTACCATTTCCAATAGCGATTACATCGATATTATATTTATCAATAAGCTTAAGTAATTTCTTTTTTGATCCTTCTATATCATTATGAGGCTCTGTTGGATAGATAACAGCAATTTCTAAGACTTTACCAGTTTTATCTAAAACTGCAAGTTTACAACCAGTTCTAAAAGCAGGATCATACCCTAAAACAGTTTTATCTTTTAAAGGAGGTGTTAATAAAAGTTTCTCTACATTAGTAGAAAAATTATCTATAGCTCGCTCTTCTCCTTTTTCTTTAAGTTCACTACGAACTTCTCTATCTACACTAGGAAGTATTAAACGTTTAAGACTATCATTAATAGAATCAAGAATTATCTCATAACAGAAAGACTCTTTATTTTTAATAACTTTAGTCTCTAAGTATTTAACAATTTTTTCAGTATCATAGTCTAACTTAACAGAAAGTACTCCTTCTTTTTCACCTCTATTTATCGCCAATATTCGATGAGGTTTAATATATTTAATTGTTTCTGCAAAGTCATAATAGTTACTATAAGTCTTATTTTCATCATTAGCATTTTTCTTTAACTTGCTAACAATAACCCCTTCTTTAAAGATATAACTTCTAATCCATTTACGATAATAAGCATTATCACTAATCCATTCGGCAATTATATACTTTG